>WBUW01000059.1 GCA_008933495.1 Pseudorhodoplanes sp. | reverse complement strand
GCCCCGGGCCCGGCGGCGCGCGCGATCCGTGCGGTCAGATTGAGATCGAGCAGGAAATTCTGGCCGAGCGATTTCCTGGCGGCGAGGCCGTAGCGGCGAATGACGTCGCGCAGCGGCGGCAGGTCGTCGCGGAGCGTCATCGTGCCATTGCCGCCGGTGCGGCGAGCCGGGCCGCAAGCTGGAGGGCCGCGATCAGGCTCGACGGATCGGCCTTGCCGGTGCCGGCGATGTCGAACGCCGTGCCATGGTCGGGCGATGTCCGCACAAACGGCAAACCGAGCGTCACATTGACGGCGCGCTCGAACGCCAGCGTCTTGACCGGAATGAGCGCCTGGTCGTGATACATGCACAGGACGGCGTCGTAGGTCGCGCGGGCGGCGGCGTGGAACAGGGTATCGGCGGGAAAGGGGCCGCGCGCGTCGATGCCCTCGGCGCGCAGGCGCGCAACGGCGGGCGCGATGATATCGGCATCTTCGCGCCCGAGCGCACCGTCTTCGCCGGCGTGCGGGTTGAGTCCGGCCACCGCCAGGCGCGGCTTGCCGACGCCGAAGCGCTCCGCGAGCGCGCGCGCGACGATCGTCGCCGTCTCGACGATCAATGCCCCGCTCAGTTGCGCGGGGACCTCCTTGAGCGGAATGTGGATGGTAACGGGGACGGCGGCGAGTTCCGCGCACCACAGCATCATGACCGGCCGCGGGCGGCGGCCGGTGCGCTCCCCGACCAGCCGCGCGAGATATTCGGTGTGCCCGGGGTCGGCGAATCCCGCACGATAGAGGACCGACTTGGCGACCGGATTGGTCACGAGCGCAAGCGCGGCGCCCGCCATGACGTCTTTTGTCGCCCGCGCGATCGCGCCGATCGCGGCCGGCGCGCTCGACGCGTCGGGACGCCCGGGCTCGGCGGTGATCGCGAGCTCGAGCGGAACAACCGGCAAGGCGCGCGCGAAAGCGGCCGCCGCCTCCTGCGGCTGCACGCTTGCGAGCGGTACCGCGCAATCGAGGGCGGCCGCGCGGCGCGCCAGGAATTGCGGATCGGCCACCAGGTAGAAGGGCGGCACCTGCCGCGCCTGCCGCGCCAGCCAGGCCGCGAGCGCGATGTCGGGACCGATCCCGGCGGGTTCGCCGATCGTCAGCGCCAGGGCGCGCCCGGATGCAGGCGAGGGCACGGCGTCGTCACTCGCGGAATTCGATCATGGCCGCCTTGCGCAATTCCTTGAGATAGCGCTCGGCATGGGTCTTGAAACGCTCCGAGAAAATCTGCTCGCGCAGCGCCCGCTTGGCCGGCGTGTCTGACGTCGTCTCTTTCTTGCTGCAGAGCGCGAACACCTCCACGCCGCCCGGTGTCACTTCCGGCGCCGTCAGGCGTCCGACCTCGACGCGGTCGAGGATGGCGCGCAATTGCGGGGACAGGTCGGCCGAATTCTTGCGGATGATGTCGCGGACCGCCACATCGCGCAGCGCGCGCGCGAACGGGATGCCGGTCTCGCAATTCTGGAAGCGCGTGCGCAGCACGTCGGCGTCGCGCTTGCGCTCCTCGATCACCGCAGGCGAAGCGCCGCGCGCGGCCACGAACAGGATCGGAACCAGCGTGTACTCGTAGCCGACGTCCTTGCCCTCCGGGTTGCGGCTTTCGAGCGCGTTGAACAGTTCCTTTTCGTTGATCTGCAGCGACGACTGGTACTTGCCGCGGATGATCTGTCCCCAGGCGATGTCGGCCTTGAGCCGCGCTTTCAGCGTATTGGGGTCGACGCCCGATCCGGCAAGCGAGCGCGTAAAATTTTCCGGCGCGGTCCGCGCATTTTTCGCCAGCGACGCGAAGGCATTGTCGACCTCCTTGTCGGTCACTTCCAGCTTGTAGCGCTTGGCGTCCGACAGTTTGAGGCGGTCGTTGATCAGTTCCTCGACCACCTGCTGACGGGTGGGCGCCTTGCCGCCGCCCAGGCGCATCAGCCGTCCGCGCTGGTCGATGTCATAGACGGTGATCGGATCGCCATTGACGATGACCGCAACCTGGGCGACCGCGGGGGAGGCGTACCACAGCGCCGCAACGAACGCCGCACCGAGGGTGAGGCGGCCAATGCAAGCGTGGGCTTTCGACATTGCATCACCTTTCATGTTCGCGGCCCCCGCGCGGCAAGCCGTGCCTGAAAGCTGTTCTGCGACCGGTCAGCGGTTTGGCCGCAGTCAAGTGTTCCATGCTAGCGCAAATGTCCCATTCTAGAGTCCGCCGGGCAATCCGTTCACGCCGCGCGAGAACGATGTGCCCGCGATCGTCCGCAAATTCAGTTGCAGCATGATGCGGTGATCCTTGCGGACGTCGATCGTATAGTCGTAGCTCGTGATGTAGTTCAGCGCGAGAATGAAGCAATCGTCGACATAGCCGACGCCGATGCGGGTCTGGTCGAACCGGTCGCTGTCGAGATCGTAGCGCGCGGCGGCCTGCAGGACCCAGTTCTGGTTGAGCTTGACCGAGGCGCCGCCCAGGATTCCCTCGCGTCGCGTCAGGAAGCCGAGTTCGGGCTGCTTGTCGTAGTTGCCATAAAGCGCCTGCAGCGACCAGCGGTCGAAATTGGCGCGCCCCTCGATCTCGAACCGGCGCAAGGCAAACGTATCCTCGTCGAAGCGGTAACGGGTCGAGAGCGTCAGGATGCGGTCGGGCTGGTAGGACACGCGGGCGACGTAGTCCGAACGGGAGGTCTCAAGCCCGGTATTGAGGCCGGTATTGGTGGTGTCGCCGACGGCGAACGAGTTCGTCCCGAACAGATGGTATGACTGGCCGAACAGGACGTTGAGGAAGCCGCCGCGATTGAGCTGCGCGGTATATTGCACGCCGACATTGGCGCGGCCGCCGCCTTCGACGCGGTCCCAGCCGCTGAACTTGTCGACGCGAAACAGGTTGCCGTCGTCGAACGTCAGGCTTTGCGCGTCTTCGTTCGGCAGCTTGCCGATCAGCTTTTCGTTGGGGCGCGCGATGATCTGCGCGATCGGCTCGATCGTCTGCGTGCCCCAGGACTGTACGCTCACGAACGGGTAGCGATATTCGAGGCCCACGGTCGGCATGCCGCGCACGAACGAGCTTTCGCCGGTATCGATATAGTTGGAAACGCCGGGCTGCGGCGAAATCGACATCGCGGCGACGTCGGCGCGCAGATAGGCGAACGGGGTGAAAATCTGCCCGAACGAATCCGTGTAGCTGCGCTTCCAGTTCACCTCCGTCGAGAACCGCGAATAGGTCCCGGGTACGCCGCGCAAGAGGCAGTTGCCGACATTCTTGACGGCGGGGTCGGCGACCAGCGGGCCGCACAGGTTGCCGTTCAGCGCCGCCGGCGTGATCGGATCAAACGATGCATTGTCGCGCGAAAGGCTGGTGAGATTGATCTTGAAGCCCAGTTCGCCGCCCATGACCGGCTGGCCGAAGACGTAGTTGTAATCCATCACCGGATGGATGACCGGCAGCTCCTTCTGGTTGTCGGAGATGGAGTAGCCGTAGAAGTGCATGGCCCGCAGATCGAAGTAGCTGCGGTTGCCCTTGCCGGTCAGGTAGACCTGCGACGTGCCCTGCGTGAGACCAGTCTGGAACGGATCTTTGGGAGCCTGCCGGAACGAGGCGCCATAGTCGTTGAAAAAGTTCTTGTCGGTCAGCGCGACCGCGTCCCAGCCCCAGACCCATTTGTGGTTGAGCGCGAACTGGCCGGTGGATTCGATGCTGCCGCGGAAATCGCGATAGCCGGGCGTGATCGAGCCGTCGGCGCGCCGGAACTCGTCCTTGTCCTGCTGGAAGATTCCGCTGCCGCGGATCATGAACGCGCCGTTGACCAGCCGCTGGCGATACTCGGCCTGCAACATCGGCCCCTGCTTGGTGGTGATCGTCGGGGTGATGGTGACGTCGCGATCCGGCGCCAGCACCCAGTAATAGGGCGCGTGGGCGGCGACGCCGTAATGATCGGTGGACGAGAAGACCGGCATCAGCCAGCCGCTCTTCTTTTTCACCGTCGGATCCGGCGTCGAGAAATAAGGCATGTAGGCGATCGGGACGCCGAAAAACTCGATGCTGGCATTCTCAAAATACAGCATCCGCTCACCTTCGTTGTGGGTGATGCGGGCGGCCTTGACCTGCCAGAGCGGGGGCTTCCTGGGATCGTCCTTGCACGGCGCGCAGGCGGTGTAGACGCCGCTCTGCAGGACGGTGAGGTTGCCGTCGGTGCGGTCGGCGCGGCTGGCGGCAAAGCGCGTGTTCTCCGGCGCGTCGAGCCGAAGCGAATCGACAAAGCCGTCGCGATAGTCGTCGCTCAGGTCGAGGATTTCGCCATAGGTGATTTTGCCGTCGGCCTCGGTGAAGCGGATATTGCCCTCGGCGCGCAGGCGCTTGGTGCGCTGGTCGTAGGTCACCTTGTCGGCTTCGATGGTCGAGCCGTTGAAATACATCTGGACGTGGCCGACCGCCGAGACGCGCTCGTTGGCATAGTCGTAGTGAATCTGGTCGGCCTGCACGAGCATCGGCGGCTGCGCCTCGCCCTTCTTCGGGATCGGGGTCGGCTTGGCGCGCGCGGGACGCGAGGGGAAGGTGAGGAAGTTCGTCTGCGCGACCGCGGGTTCGACCAGCGCGGCCAGCGCGAGCGCGATCGCGCCGGCCAGCGACGCAATACGCAACGGGCCGCGGAGCGTTCCCCGGCAAATCCGGCGATGAGCGGTGGTCGTGCCGGCCATCACCCATCCTCCTGGTACAACAACATCACGAACCCGGTCAGTCCCCCGGCCAGGGCCGGAAGCCAAGCCGCCACAATGGGATGCATCAGCTCGGCCTTGCTCATGTCTTCGGCAATTTTGGCCAGAACGTAAAGCAGAAAGCCGGCCGCGACACCACCCAAAACCATCTGCTGGACGCCGCCGAAGCGGAACAGGCGCAGGCTCACCGAGGCCGCAAGAAATACCATCGCGACAAGGAAGAACGGGCGCGCCAGGAGCTTCTGGTATTGCAGCCGGTAGCCGGCCGCCTTCAGCCCGGCATTCTCCGAGTCGCGGATGTGACTCGGCAGTTCCCAGAATGAAACAGTCTCGGGATTGGCGAAGGTCTCCTGGACCTGTTCCGGCGTCAGATTGGTGGGCAGCGAATAGCGCGCGTGATTGACCGGCGGGACGCCCTGCGCGAACACCCGTGCATCGGCGAGCAGCCATTGCCCGGGCTGCAGGACGCCGGCCTTGGCCTCGATGCGCTCCTTGTAGCGTCCGTTGTGCTCGAACGTGAAAACGCTGACCCCGCTGAGCCGGATTCCCTTTTCGGTCGTCGCGGTGGCAAACACGATCGCTTCGCCGGTGGCGCTGCGCTGGCGCACCCAGAAGCCGCTCGCGGTCTGCTGCATGGCGGACTGCGCGGTGCCGAACAGCTCGACTTCGAGCTTGCGGGATCGTTCCTGCAGGGCGGCCGAAACCGGATTGTAGATCGTCGTTCCGAAGACGCCGAGCAGCAGTGCCGAAATGACGGCGGGGGTGACGAACTGCCAGGCCGACATGCCGGCGGCACGCGCGACCACAAGTTCGAGCCGGCGCGACAGCGTCAGATAGCAGGTCATGGCGCCGACCAGCACGCAGAACGGCATCAGGCGTTCCAGCATGATCGGCAGCCGGAAGAAGGAGATTTTCGCCACCGTGAGCGAGGCGACGTTGAGGTCGCCGGTACGGCGCGTCATCTCGATGAAATCGATGACGCCGACCAGGAAAAACACGCCGGCAAAAACGCCGATCACGGCCAGCAGGAAGCGCTTGGCGAAATAGACCGAGAGGGTGCGCGCGGCGATCATGCGTGGCCGCTCGCTTTGGGCGCAAAGCGGCGCGCGATGCGCTCGCCGAGCGCGGTCACGGCATCGGTCAGCGCAGCCGGCGCTTCGATGATCATGCCCCGCGATATGGCAAACAGGCCAAATCCCACCGTCGCCGCGATGGCGGTGTAGGGAATGGCGACCGCCCAGGGATTGTTGAAGCTCGCAACGATCGAGGCAAACCCGATGATGCGCAGGCCGGCGACCGCGAAAATCGTGCCGGCCAGCGCCGCGCCGCGGCTCTGGCGCGTGGTGCGGGGGGCGCCGAGATAGGCATAGGCGATCACCACGAAGGCAAACGGGTAGAGCGGCGCCAGCAGCCGGTCATTGAGTTCGACCCAGCGCTGTGCCGCCTGGGTGGTCGACAGCGGGTCGCCGGGCTTGGGAAACAGCAATTCCCAGATATAGCGCTCGCGCGTGGAGATATTGCGGCTCTGCCCGCCGGTGGACAGCCGCGAAAGATCGAACGCATAGCGGTCGAAAATCACGATCGCCGGATCGCTGCCGATCTTCTCCTGGCGCTGCACGCTTCCCGTCCTGAGCACGAGGAACGTGCCTTGCTCGTTCTTGAGGATTTCGCCTTCTTCGGCGAGGAAGGTCGCCGTTTCCTTCGGATTGGTGCGGTCGTCGACGAAAATGCCGCGCAATTGTCCGTTCGGAAGCCGTTCGCGAATATGGAATGTCATCCCGCGATCGAGGCTGATGAAGCGCCCCGGCTGGACGATATTGGTCACAAGGTCGGCGCGCACCTCGGTCGCCCAGTCGCGCACCATGCGCACGCTCTTGGGCGCGAGCCAGGCCGCGATGATGGCGACCGTCACCGACACGACGCAGGCCATGGCCAGGAACGGCTTGAACAGGCGCCACGGCGACATGCCGGCGGCATTCATGACGATCAGTTCGGAATCGGTCGACAGCTTGGTCAGGACATGGCCGACCGAAATGACCATCGCGATCGGCGCGATGATGAGGACGAGGATGGGGACGACAAGGCTGGTAATGCCGAGGAAGACCAGGATGGTCTGGCCGCGATTGGTCATCAGATCGACGTCGCGCAGCGCCTGCGTGATCCAGATCGTCGCCGTCAGGCTGACGAGCACGATCAGGAACGCGCCCAGCGTCGAACGAAAAATATAGTGGCCGATCGACCCCATCGCTCCGGACGTCCCCTCCCTCCGCACAGCACGATCGCTGCGCGCACCCGCGCGCGCCGGTCGAACGGCGCAGGCCCTTGAAGTCCCCGCCCGGGCCTAACCCCATGGTTCGATTCACAAAATGGCCTTGCCGTGGCAAAGCTGTTGAAAATGCGACGGAAAACATTAAGGGCCGGGCAACTTTTACAGCGCCTGTGGCCGATCGGCACCGATCGCTGCGGCTATGGTTAACGGCGGCGGTCCGCCGCCCGATATTGCCAGACGGGGCTTGGCAGTGCGAAACGCCACGGGCCATATGGAGGCGGCCCTGCCCGCCGTCCGATTCCGCCAGTTTGGGAATTTTGTCTTATGTCCGGAGCCCTGACGTCCGACTTTGCGCCCATTGCCTTGCCCGCAAAGGGTGTTCTGGTCGTTTTCTGCAATCCTGGCCTGAAATTCGGCCCGGCCACCGCGAAATTGCTGCAGCCGGTGCTCGACCTCGTCCGCCGTGCCGCCGTCGCCGACCGTTTCTCGGGAAAGCCCGGGTCCTCGGTCGAGATCGTCGCCCCCTCGGGTCTGAAAGTCTCCCGGCTGATCATCGTCGGCGCCGGCAATCCCGACGATCCCAAGGCCGACGGCAAGGCGCGCGACCTCGTCCGGCTCGGCGGGGCGGCGATGGGCCGGGTGCCGGGGCGCGAAAGCGAGGTCACCATGATCGCCGAGACCGGAAGCGGGCCGCTGGCGCCGGAGGCGGCCGCCGATCTCGCCCTGGGCGCCACGCTGCGCGCCTATGCCTTCCAGCGCTACAAGACCAAGCCCAAGGAGGGCGAGGAGCGCGCCCGAACCATCGCGCTCACCATCGCCGCCGCCAGGCCCGCGGATGCACGCAAGGCGTGGCGGATCCGCCAGCCGGTCGCCGACGGCGTCATCGTCGCGCGCGATCTCGTCAACGAACCGCCGAACGTGCTCTCGCCGGTCGAATTCGCGCGCCGCGCATCGGCGTTGCGCAAGGCCGGCGTCGCCATCCAGCTACTCGACGAGCCTGCCCTGAAGCGGCTCGGCATGAATGCCCTGCTTGCCGTCGGCCAGGGCTCCGCCCGCGACAGCCGCGTGGTGATCATGCGCTGGAACGGCGGCCGCCGAGGCGAGCCGCCGATCGCCTTCGTCGGCAAGGGTGTCTGCTTCGACACCGGCGGCATTTCGATCAAGCCGGCCGCCGGCATGGAAGACATGAAGGGCGACATGGCGGGCGCCGCCTGCGTCGTCGGCCTGATGCATGCGCTCGCCGGCCGCAAGGCGAAAGTGAACGCCGTCGGCGCCATCGGCCTGGTCGAGAACATGCCCGATGGCAACGCGCAGCGGCCGGGCGACATTGTGACCTCGATGTCGGGGCAGACCATCGAGATCATCAACACCGACGCCGAGGGGCGCCTGGTGCTGGCCGACGTGCTCTGGCACGTGGCGAAAAAGTTCAAGCCGCGCGCGATGCTCGATCTGGCGACGCTCACCGGCGCGATCATGGTCGCGCTCGGCCAGGAATATGCCGGGCTGTTCGCCAACGACGACGAGCTCGCCGTCCGCCTGTCCACCGCCGGCGAGGCGACCGGGGAAAAGGTCTGGCGCATGCCGCTCGCGCCCGAATACGACAAGCTGATCGATTCGAAATTCGCGGACGTGAAGAATACCGGCGGGCGCTATGGCGGCGCGATCACCGCCGCGCAATTCCTGCAGCGCTTCGTCGGCAAGACGCCGTGGGCGCATCTCGACATTGCCGGCACCGGCATGAGTTCGCCGTCGAACGACATCAACCGCTCGTGGAGTTCCGGCTTCGGCGTGCGCCTGCTCGACCGGCTGGTCGCCGACCATTACGAGACCTGAAGGCGGCGAGGGCCGGCAGCGATGACCGAAGTGTTATTCTATCACCTGCAGCGCAAGCGCGTCGAAGAAGCGCTGCCCGCGCTGCTGGAACGTTCCGTCGCGCGCGGCTGGCGGGCGGTCGTGCAGTCGTCGAGCGAGGAGCGCATCGAGGCGCTCGACGCCTATCTGTGGACCTGGCGCGACGACGGCTTCCTGCCGCACGGAACCCACCGGCAGCCCGATCCCGACCACCAGCCGGTGCTGCTCACCGTGCAGGCCGACAATCCGAACGGGGCCAGCGTGCGCTTCCTGATCGACGGCACACCCTTGCCGGACGATGCGGCGGCCTACGAACGTATCGTCGTTCTGTTCGACGGCGAGGATGACGAGGCGGTCGCCGGTGCGCGCCTGTGCTGGAGCGATGTGAAGGCGAAGGGGTTCGCGGCGACCTATTGGCAGCCCGACGCGCAGGGGCGCTGGGTCAAGAAAGCATGATTTAACAGTACTTTATGCCGGCGGCCGGCGTTAACGAAGGACGCCGAAGAATGCCGCGCGCGGTTGATCGCGGCCATGATGGCGACTAGAAATTTCACCACAAGCTCGGCGGGGGCTTGGTCCGGGGTTAGCGCTTTGCCACCGAGGATGTCCGATCGACGGCTGGTTTTTCTGCTCGGTGCGGCAGCGTTTGCTGTCGCGCTCGGCGGATGCGCATCCTCGACCAACGAGCCGGTCGCCAGCGCCGCGACGAAAAAGAACGATCTGTTCGCGACGCCGGACTGGGTGCGCGGCTCGACCGAAACCAGGAAGGTGATCACCGATCGCACCGTCGCGCCCGACGACCTGATCGGCGCCGACGGAAGCTGTGCGGCAACGCGCGTGACGGCCGCCGAGCCGCCGCCGCAGCCGCTACCGGAAACGGACGGCACCAATCCGCCGGCGGCACCCGCCTCGCTCTCGCCCGATCCCTTGCAGCCGCAGCCCTGGCAGGGGCCGACTGTGACGGGCGGCATCGCGCTTGCCATGACCGAGTGCGAAGTGGCGCAGCGCGCCGGCTTTCCCACGAATGTCGAGGTCAGCGCCGATCCGTCCGGCGAGCGCAGCGTGGTGCTGACCTATATGCAGGGACCCTGGCCCGGGCTCTATCGTTTCCGCGCCGGACGTCTGACGTCGATCGAGCGCGTCGTGGTCCCGGAACCGCCCAAGCCCAAGAAGCCGGCGCGCCCGCAGCGCAAGCCCACCCCGGTCCGCGTCGCGCCGCGCTGAAGCGCGATGACATGTCTTCGAGCCGTCATCCGGCCTCGGCTCTTTGCTTGCGCACGATCTTTTCCGAAAACCGCTGCCCGCTTTTCGGGATCATGCTCGAGTAGCAGCCCTCACGCCATGGCCGATTCATAATCGCTGCTGGCGGCGAGCCATTCCTCTTCGGCGCGCACCAAGGCGGCGGCGCGCTCGCTGCGGTCCTTGGCAAGGCCGGCCGCTTTCGCCGGGTCGCGGGCAAACAGATCCGGCTGCGCGAGCGCGACATCGAGCCCGGCGATATCGGCGGTCAGGCGCTTGATCACCGCTTCCGCCTCGGTGATGCGCTTGCGCAAGGGGGCGAGCGCGGCGCGCCTGTCCGC
>WBUW01000537.1 GCA_008933495.1 Pseudorhodoplanes sp. | reverse complement strand
TGGAAGAGCCGGGCATGTCGATCAGCGAATTCGTGCGTGCGTCCACCGTGCGCATGGCGCCCGACATGCGAAACGAGATTCGTTCGTGGCTGGTCAAGACGCTCGGCGAAATCTATCGCGTGCTGCAGCATCTCGACCGGCGTGCCCCGCAGCCCTGGTCGCCGAGTCCGTATCGCTGACCGCGCCTGCGTTTTGCAACCGGACGCGCCACATTGCTGAAAAAAGCCGCCGACGAACAGGCGCGAGCGTTAACCATAGGCTGCGAAAGTTGACACTGCATTAACCATAATCTGGCGCCTGCAGTGTCAGACGGCTTTGGCCGGGCGCCTGATTTGTACCGTATTCACGGGCATTTTTCGCCCCTCGCGCACCGCAGACCCGGCGTTTACCAGACTGTCCGAATGCCGGCCGCGTCACGATACTGACACCGAATTCCGTGTCACATTGAAACTCATCCAACACGCGGCAAGCCGCGCAATGAAGCAAGCTGGAATTCGTCACGAAAGTCTCAACAAATTTAGGGGTTGCGTTATGTCTGACTATGGGACCACGAAGGGGGAAAATTCCGCGAACAGTTGCGCTTTCTTCGGCGAGGGCGTGACGTTCAAGGGCTCGATCACCGCACCCGAACGCATCGTCGTCCACGGCACGGTCGAGGGCGATGTCGTTGCGCGCGAGTTGCTGGTCGGACCGGCCGGCACCATCAAGGGCAATGTCCGGGTTGACCAGGCCGACGTGCAGGGCAAGGTCATGCAGAATATCGAGGCGCGCGTCTGCCTCTCGCTGCGCAAGACCGGCCGCATCGAAGGCGCGGCGGTCTATGGCGAGATCGAGATCGAGAAGGGCGGCGTGCTGTCGGGCGAAGTGTCGTCGCTCAATAGCAGCGAAAAGGGCGACAAGAAACCCGATGGCGTGCGGGTGTCCTCGCCGCCGATCGCCTTCGATGCGATCCGCTCGGCGGCGACCACCGAAACGCGCCGCGACGACGTCGAGAAGACGGTGACAAAGAAATAGACCGCAGCCCGCGCGGCCAATGCCCAGCATTTCCCGCGTTGCTCCGCCGACGGAGGCAGACCAGCGCCGGGGGGTCCTGCCGTTTGCCATGCTCAGGCCCCAAAGCCTGGGCTTTTTTGTTTCCGGGAGCGGGCGGGATCGCGCCCCCGCCAATGATCGGCGCCCCCGCGCGGCGGGTGCCGGCGAATGCCGGCGGTCGCAGCGCGCGCCGGGTTGGGCGGAAAACGGAACCTTCGGTTTGCTGATCCGGCGGACGTTACGGAGTGCCATGCTTGCAATCGCGCTCGCCGGGTGCAACGGCGCGGCGCCCGAAACCTATTCCGCCATGCCCGCGCCCGCGCGCCCGACCGAGGCGCTGCCCGGACACATCTATCTGTTCTGGGGCCTGGCCGGCGAAATCTTTTCGCGCGGGCTCGACGGACTCGCCGCCAAGGTCCGCAACCGCGGCGTCGGCGCCTCCGTGCACAGCATGGTGGAAGCCGGTGCGGTCGCCGAGCGCATCGCACGGCGCTACCGCGACGATCCGGCCTCCGCGCCGGTCATGCTGCTCGGCCATTCCTCCGGCGGCGACGCCATCATCGCGATCGCCAGAAAGTTGAAAGACGCCAACGTTCCGGTGGCGCTGGCATTCGGCTTCGATCCGACGCCGGTCGCCGGGGCGGTGCCTTCCAACATCGAATTGTTCATCAATCTGTACCAGGCCACCAATCTCATCGGCGGCGGCGCCGCGGTGGCGGGCCCCGACTTTCGCGGCCGGCTGATCAATATCGATCTGCGCGAACGGCGCGAGATCGTCCATATCACGCTCGACAAGAACGGCGCGATCCACGACCTCGTCATCGACAAGGTGGTCGGGGTCGCGGCCGCCGCGCGCGCGCGCCAGCAGGCGCTGGCGCGTTCCGAGG
>WBUW01000536.1 GCA_008933495.1 Pseudorhodoplanes sp. | reverse complement strand
GTGCGGGAGACGCGGGCGAAGGTATCGACGATCGTCAGTGCCGGAGAAAAGTCATCCCGCTTTAGGAAATCTCCTTGCTGCGTTGCTCCGGAACCGGCTGCCGCGCCGCGCCTCGCAGTCATGCGATGTCACGCTGCTCTTGAGCTGCAGGCACGGCGGCGACCCCTACGCACCCGGCTTATTGTTTCTCTCCGTCAAAGCGGACCTTGGCGCCGGCGAGATTGCTGCATTGAGCTGTAAAGCAGTTCCGGATGCCGGAGGCGCGTGGTTCAATTCATGAGCTGAGCCCGGCGTTGATCGCGCACCGCCAAACCAGAATCTTGCCACGACCAGCGGAACTTTTGCTATGTGGGGAACCTCCCCGAACAATCGGCCCTCGCGGGAGAGACGGGGTGAAGGAAAGACATGCCAATCGTCTATGACAAACTGTTGACGTTGAAGATTCCCGACGTTGAGCACGCCTATACAGACAAGGATACGATCCTCTACGCGCTCGGCGTCGGCCTTGGCTATGACCCGCTTAATGCCGACGAGCTTGCTTTTGTATATGAGAGAAACCTTAAGCCGCTGCCGACCTTCGCCACGACACTGGCTTTTCCTGGCTTTTGGATCCGCGATCTCGACACCGGCATCGACTGGGTCAGACTGGTCAATGGCGAGCAGGGCGTTACGCTGCATCGGCCGCTCGACTCGCACGGCACCGTCATCGGTCGTACCCGCATTGTTGAGGTGGTTGACAAGGGTGCCGGGAAGGGGGCGCTGGTCTATACCGAGCGCAAGATCAGCGACAAGGCGAGCGGCGCTTTGATCGCCACCGTTACGCAGACAACGTTCTGCCGCGGCGACGGCGGATTCGGCGGTCCGCCACGCGAGGCCCCGCCGCCGCACGTGATTCCCGAACGCGTGCCCGACCTGATCTGCGAATTGCCGACGCGGCCGGAAACTGCCTTGATCTTTCGGCTGAGCGGCGACCGAAACCCGCTACACGTCGATCCGGCGGTAGCCAATGCGGCAGGTTTCCCGCGCCCGATCCTGCATGGGCTGGCCAGTTTCGGCGTCGCGGGCCACGCCTTGCTCAAATCGGTTTGCGGCTATGACCCGACACGGTTGGCGAGCATCTATGGCCGCTATTCCGCACCGGTCTTTCCCGGCGAAACCATCCGCACCGAGATCTGGCACGACGGGGCAGTGATAAGTTTCCGCGCGCGAGTTATTGAGCGCGACGTAATCGCAATCAACAACGGTCGCGCCGAGCTGCGGCCGTGAGCAACGCAGTCAGCCTCAACGGCGAACTCATCCGTTTAAGAATCAACGGCTCGGGCAAGCCGCGGTCCGATATTTGAGTGAATTGGTGGTATCGCCCAGTTGCGCGGTCCAGAGAAGCGGGCAGCGCAAACGAAGGCAAACCGTCATTCGGTTCGATTGGAGCTGGGGTCGCGATGCCACCGTCGGCAACGCAGCGGCCGATGCATTTGCCGCTCATCGTCAGAAACTCACCGTTAGCGTTGTAATACCATCGGCGTCAATTTCCGACCGGACACGCGCAAGCCTGACCCGCGCATCCGTCGCAAAAAAGAAGAGTCGTCTCAAGATGATGGATTGCCGGGTCAAGCCCGGCAATGACAGTGCGGACAGGTCGAGATCAAACACGCTTGGTATAAGTCGCCGCACGCGGCTTGATCCCCTTCGTCCGCCGACGGTTGGACGGTATCGTGACGGCGACCTTCGGGCACAATCCGGCGGCTATTCCCTCATTTGGCGGGCGACCATGGTGCTCTTGGGTGCTATCCGCAGCCCGCTATCTCGCCCTTGTCTTCCGACGCGGCCCGATATCCTCGTTGACAAGCACGGGGATGCTTCATTATATAATAAATAAAACGCTCGTTCGTTTTGTTAGGCCGCGCAAAAAGGGGCTGACCGA
>WBUW01000535.1 GCA_008933495.1 Pseudorhodoplanes sp. | reverse complement strand
GGCCGGGCCGAATCTGTTGAGTCCATGACGGCCGAGAGCAGCGCTCGATAACGCGGGAGAGAGCCGGTCTCGGCCGCCGCGGTCATGAATCCGTTTCGTGCCTGGCTATAGGTTGATCTCGATCAACATATGCAATTTCCGGCGCCCTATTTTTTCCGTCGTTGTTCGCCGGAGGGCGATATTTCGAGTGGAGCCGGTCATGAACTTCAAATCCCTCATACCCGTCGGACGCGATCTGCGACGCGATTTTCATCCGCTGAGCTCTTTGCAGCGCGAAGTCGAACGACTTTTCGATGATTTCGGACGCGGATTTCCCGCCTTCAGCGCGGGCGTGCGCGATCTCGTCCCCGTCATGGACATTGTCGAGACGGACAAGGAAATCGAGATCACGGCGGAATTGCCGGGACTCGAGGAAAAGGATGTGCAGATCAATGTCGCCGACAACGTGCTGAGCATCCGCGGCGAAAAGAAAGCCGAGAAGGAAGAGAAGGACAAGAACTACCGGATGATCGAGCGCAGCTACGGCATGTTCTCGCGCACGCTGGAACTGCCGGCCGGCGTCAATGCCGAAGCGATCAAGGCGAGCCTTGCCAAGGGCGTACTCAAGGTCGTCGTGCCCAAGCCGACGCCCGCGCAGGCAAAGAAGATCGACGTCAAGCCGGCGTCCTGAACCTCTCCTCCCGCGACTTGACGCGCCTTGCGGTGTCCCCGCCGCAGGGCGCATTTTTTGCACCTGTCATGCGCCGCCGCGCGCCGCTCCGCGTTGCTTGCGGTGCGCGCGCCCGCGAACACATTCCTGCAATCACGACAGTGTGAGAGCGGCGGGGCGACGCATGGCGCGCCCCCGTTGATCCACGTCAAGTTGCCCGCGCGCCCAGGGCTTATCGGATTGAGGGCGATTTTCGTCAGAGGAGATTTCCGATGATCTCGATACGAGCCATGCTGATTGTTGCCGGCCTCGCCGTTGTGGCGTTTGCATTGCCGGCGCAGGCGCAACCGGGCCCGGGACCCGGCATGCGCGGCGGGGGCTGGGAAATGGGTCCCGGCATGATGATGGGGCCGGGGCGCTGGAGCCGCGGCGGCATGCGCGCCATGTGCAGTCCGCAGGCGGCCGGTTTCGGCGCCTGGCGGCTCGAACAGATCGAGCAGACCGTCAAGCCGGATGACAAACAGCGCAAGGCGTTCGACGATCTGCGCGCCGCCTCCGACAAAGCCGCCAAGGCGCTGTCGGACGCCTGTCCCGCCGAAATGCCGGCCACCGTCTCGGCCCGCCTGGCCTTCATGGAGACGCGGATGACGGCGATGCTCGACGCGGTCAAGACGGTGCGGCCGGCGTTCGACGCGTTCTATGCGACGCTGAACGACGAGCAGAAGCGGCGGCTGGACGCAAGCCACCCGCGCCGCTGGGGATGGCATCGCTGGCGCAATTACGAGCGCTGAGTTTGCCAGCCGGCGTGCAATGACGAGTTGAAAACCGAAAAGAGGAGCGCCCAATGCAAGTCAATGTCGGTGGTATCGACCGTATCATCCGGATCGTGGTGGGGCTGGTGCTGATCGCGTATGCGGTCCCGATCGGCTTTTCCTCGACCGGCTGGAACTGGGTCGGCTGGATCGGCGTCATTCCGCTGCTGACCGCCGTCTTCGGCTATTGCCCGGCCTATCAGTTGTTCGGCGTTTCGACCTGCTCGCGCCGCTGAACGCGCAACACCGCCGCCGGTTGCGCGCCCGGGCATGATCCCGAAAAGTGCGAAGCGGTTTTCGGAACAGATCATGCGCGGACAAGGAGCATGATCCCGAAAAGTGCGAAGCGGTTTTCGGAACAGATCATGCGCAGACAAAGAGCCAAAGCGCGATGACGATTCGAAGAAAAGTCATTCCGCTTTGAGGAAGCGGCCGGCGGTCGAAGCAGAGCGGGGCGAACG
>WBUW01000534.1 GCA_008933495.1 Pseudorhodoplanes sp. | reverse complement strand
CGTCAAGTGTTCCATAGTCGGTTCCGGATGGAGTTCAGAAGCTGTTCGCGTTCGCCGTCGGCATAGGCGCGTGCCGGCACCGCACCCCAGACCGGTTTCGGCCAGGCGGCGTCGGTCGTGCGGCGCGCGATGACATGCACATGCAGTTGCGGCACGGCATTGCCGAGCGCGGCGATATTGAGCTTGTCGCAGGCGGTCGCCTCCTTCAGCGCGCGCGCGACGGTTGCGATCTCGGTCATGAGCTGGGCGCGTTCCGCGTCGGCAAGATCGATGAGTTCCACGATATGGTTGCGGCGGGGCACCAGCAGCAGCCAGGGATAATGGGCGTCATTGATGAGCAGAACGCGCGACAAGGCCAGATCGCCGAGCGGGACAGTGTCGGCTGCGAGCCGGGGATGCAGCGCAAAAGCGCCGGAATGCACGGACATGAGAAACCCGAGGGAAAACAATTCAATACACCCACATCACCCTAGCACGGCCGCCGCCCGGCGCGCTTGCTTTCCCCTTTCTTTGGCCCGATATAGGCGTGGGAGGTTGGCGGTGGACGAGCCACTCGCCAACCGGGTCAGGTCCGGAAGGAAGCAGCCCTAACGAGCTCCGGTTCGGGTCGCTCGTCAGCCTCCCACCTAATCTGGATCGACGGAACGGTTCACCGCCTGCGCGTGCCGGCGGGGCGAGGCCGGAGGTACGATGAGCGACGCCAAGAGCCGTTCGCGCAAGGGGGCCGCGGGCGACGCCAACGCATCCGCGGGAACCGGTTCCTATCGCGTGCTGGCGCGCAAATACCGGCCGGCGACCTTCGACGATCTCATCGGGCAGGAGGCGATGGTCCGCACCATCTCCAATGCCTTTGCCGCCGGGCGCATTCCGCAGGCCTGGATTCTCACCGGCGTGCGCGGCGTCGGCAAGACGACGACCGCGCGCATCCTGGCGCGCGCCCTGAACTATCAATTGCCCGACAATTCGATCGAAGGGCCGACCGTCGCGATGCCGCAGCTCGGCGTGCATTGCCCGGCGATCATGGAAAGCCGCCACATCGACGTTCTGGAAATGGACGCCGCCTCGCACAACAGCGTGGACGACATCCGCCAGATCAACGACGCGGTGCGCTACGCGCCGGTGTCCGCGCGCTACAAGGTCTATATCCTCGACGAAGTGCACATGCTTTCGACGGCGGCCTTCAATGCGCTGCTGAAGACGCTGGAAGAGCCGCCGCCGCACGCCAAGTTCATTTTTGCGACCACCGAAATCCGCAAGGTACCGATCACCGTGCTGTCGCGCTGCCAGCGTTTCGACCTGCGCCGCGTCGAGAGCGGGCTGCTGGTCGCCCATCTGCAGGCGATCGCCGACAAGGAAGAGATCGCGGTCGCGCCGGAGGCGCTCGCCATGATCGCGCGCGCGGCGGAAGGCTCGGTGCGCGACGCGCTCTCGTTGTTCGACCAGGCGATCGCCCATGCCGCCGGTCCGGTGCAGGCCGGGCATGTACGCGAAATGCTCGGGCTCGCCGACCGCGCGCGCGTCGTCGATCTGTTCGATGCGCTGCTGCGCGGGGATATCGCGGCCGCGCTTGCCGAATTGCGCGGCCAGTACGATGCCGGCGCCGATCCGGCCGTCATCCTGTCCGATCTCGCCGACTTCACGCATTTCGTCACGCGCGTGAAGGTGGTGCCGGCGATCGCCGGCGATTTGTCGGTCGCCGAGGTCGAGCGCACGCGCGGACGCGAATTCGCCGCCGCGCTGTCGATGCGCGTTCTGTCGCGCATCTGGCAGATGCTGCTCAAGGGCATCGGCGAGGTGGAGGCGGCGCGCCGGCCGGTGGCGGCGGCCGAAATGGTGCTGGTGCGCATTGCCTATGCCGCCGACCTGCCGACCCCCGACGAGGTCCTCCGCTCGCTCGGCGACGGCGAAGCGGCGGCGGCGCGCTCGCCGGGCAATGC
>WBUW01000533.1 GCA_008933495.1 Pseudorhodoplanes sp. | reverse complement strand
ACCGGCCGAAGTCCACTAGCACGCCCGGCGGCCCGCTGGCGACGCCCGCTGAGCCGCTCACGAACACGTTTTCGTTCAAATGGTTACAATATCAACGGGACGCATGGTGAGCGTTCCGGCACCGCAGGTCCGCGCTGCCGGCAGCCGGGCGTTAACATTCTGATTCACCTGACGGCTTTGTAATTCTCCGGGGCAATCAATCCCGCAGGTCCGCTCGCCAATGACCAGTACGGCCTTTTCACAAATCAATGGTGTCCCTTCAGGTCCAACGCCAGGCCGGCGGACAGCGCGTCCTCACGGAAGGCCTTGACGGCGTCGAGCGAAAGCTGGTCGCCGGTCTTGGTGCCGAGAGCCGGCAGTTTCTTCAGAACCTCGGCGGGCGCCGTGATGATGTGGCAGCCCATGCGGTCGGCTTCGATCACGTTGAACACTTCGCGGGTGGAGGCCCAGATGACTTCAACGTTCGGGGTCCGCCGCGCCCACTGTACGGCATCCTTGGTCAGCGAACCATAGTCGATACCGAGATCCGCAAGCCGCCCGGCGAACACGGACACACAAGCGGGAGCACCACCGGCCAGGGCCTCCACCGCCCGCTCGACCTGCGCGGCGGTGAAAATTGCCGTCATGTTGATCTTGACGCCGTCGGCCGAGAGCGCGCGCACGGCATTGAAAAGAAACTCGCCGCGCGTCGTTGACACCGGCAGCTTGACATAGACGTTTGGACCCCAGGTCGCGATCACGCGCGCCTGCGCGACCATCTCGGGAATGTCGTCGGAAAGAACCTCGAACGAAATATGCCGGTCCGGCACCGCGGCCACGAGGTCGCGCGCATAAGCCTCATAGTCGCGCACGCCCGCCTTCTTCAGCAGCGAGGGATTGGTGGTGAAGCCGGCGATCCAGGCGTTCTTCGCCATCTCGACGATTTGCGCCTTGTCGGCGCCATCGGTGAAAAGCTTCACCTTGAGGTCTTTTAGCGTGAGCGCCATATGTCACTTTGCCCTGCGTATCGCATTGCCCTGCCGGGATTGCCTTAGCCTATGACCGGCGATAATCGTCGGCGATGCGGATAATATCATCTTCGCCCAGATAGCTGCCGGTCTGGACCTCTATCAGTTCAAGGTCGATCTTACCCGGATTCTCCAGCCGGTGCGGCGTACCGATCGGTATATAGATCGATTCGTTTTCGTGCAGCGTTTTAATCTCGTCTCCAATCGTCACTTTGGCGGTTCCGCGCACCACGATCCAGTGCTCGGCCCGGTGATTATGATATTGCAGCGACAGCCGACCACCGGTTTTCACGACGATGCGCTTGACCTGGTAGCGGGATCCGTTGTCGAGTGACTGATAGCTCCCCCACGGTCGATGCACCCGCAGATGATCTTCGGTCACCTGCGGAGCGACTTCTTTCAGCTTCTGCACCAGCCGTTTCATGCCGTTGGTGTCTGCGCGATTGGCAATCAGCACGGCATCCTCGCTCGCCACAACAACGAGATTCTCGACGCCGAACAGGGCGACCAGCGGTTTCTCGCTCGAAGCGAACGAATTGCGGCTGGCGACGAAGACCGCCGACCCTTGCGCGGAATTTCCGTCCTCGTCGTGCGCCGACAATTCCCATACCGCCTGCCAGGAGCCGACATCGGACCAGCCATAGGATACCGGGACGACCGCTGCACGCGCCGTCTTCTCCATGACGGCATAGTCGACCGAGGTGGCGTGAGCAGCCGAAAACGATTGCGGATCGAGCGTGACGAAACCGAGATCGACTCCGGCCTTCTCTATCGCCGCTGTCGCCGCTGCCACGGTGGCCGGATCGGATGCCCGGTATTCGTCCAGAAAAACGCTGGCGCGGAAAACGAAATTTCCGGAATTCCAGAGGAATCCTTGCGAAATATAATCCTGCGCGGTTGCCGCATCGGGCTTCTCGACAAACTTGTCGAC
>WBUW01000058.1 GCA_008933495.1 Pseudorhodoplanes sp. | reverse complement strand
GACATCGACGGGCGCCGGCATGACGGGCGCGGCCGGGCGGGCGGCCGCCACCTTGTCGATGCCGGTGGCAACGACGGACACGCGAATGATGCCGTCGAGGCTTTGATCGAAGGTCGCGCCGACGATAATGTTGGCGTCCTTGTCGACCTCCTCGCGCACGCGCGAAGCGGCTTCGTCGACCTCGTACAAGGTCAGATCCTTGCCGCCGGTGATCGAGATGAGCACGCCTTTGGCGCCCTTCATCGAGGAATCGTCGATCAGCGGATTGGAGATCGCGGCTTCCGCCGCGGCCAGCGCGCGCTTCTCGCCGGAGGATTCGCCGGTCCCCATCATTGCCTTGCCCATCTCGCGCATGACCACGCGGACGTCGGCAAAGTCGAGATTGATCAGGCCTTCCTTGACCATCAGGTCGGTGATGCAGGCGACGCCCGAATAAAGCACCTGGTCGGCCATCGCGAAGGCGTCGGCGAAGGTGGTCTTTTCGTTGGCGACCCGGAACAGGTTCTGGTTCGGGATGACCAGAAGGGTATCGACGAATTTCTGAAGCTCGGCGATGCCGGCTTCGGCATAGCGCATGCGGCGCTCGCCCTCGAAATGGAACGGCTTGGTGACGACGCCGACGGTGAGGATGCCCATGTCCTTGGCCGCCTTGGCCACGACCGGCGCGGCGCCGGTGCCGGTGCCACCGCCCATGCCGGCGGTCACGAACACCATATGCGCGCCGTTGAGATGGTCGCGGATCTCGTCGAGCACCTCTTCGGCCGCCGCGCGCCCGACCTCGGGCTGCGATCCGGCGCCGAGACCTTCCGTGACCCGCACGCCCATCTGGACGATGCGCTCGGCCTTCGACATGGTCAGCGCCTGGGCGTCGGTATTGGCGACGACGAAATCGACGCCCTGCAGACCGGCGGCGATCATGTTGTTGACGGCATTGCCGCCGCCGCCGCCGACACCGAAAACGGTGATCCGGGGCTTGAGTTCCCGAATGTCGGGGACTTTGAGATTGATGGTCATGGCTGCCTCATGCAAACGCAGGCGGTGTGAACGCCACCGGCCCGGCCGGTCCGCCAACCGGCCGTTTCGGGGATGGGTCGGGTCATCAGAAGCCTTCCTTCAGCCATCGTCCGACCCTTGCAAGGTAACCGCCTGTTCCTGTCATCAATTGCCGCGTTTGCCGCGGTTCGAAATGTTCGAGATGAGCCGCCTGGGGATAGACCAGGAGCCCGGCGGGCACCGCGAAAGCGGGCCCCTTGGCACTTTCCGGAAGTCCGGCGATTCCGAGCGGACGCCCGACCCGCACCGTGCGGCCAAGCACGCGCCCGGCAAGCTCGGTCAGGCCGGCGAGCTGGGCGGCTCCGCCGGTCAAGACGATTGTCCCCCGCGGCTCGGCCGAAAACGGTGACGCGGCCAGGCGGTCGCGCGCCATTTCCAGAATCTCCTCGACGCGCGGCCGGATGATCTGCACCAGCGTCGCGCGGGAGACCACTTGCGGCGGTTCGCGAGGATCGTCGCTGACCGCAGGCACGGTGATCATGTCCCGTTCATCTGTTCCACCGGCCAGCACACTGCCATAAAACGTCTTGATTCGCTCGGCATCTGCGATGCGCGCATTGAGCCCGCGCGCCAGATCCATGGTGACGTGGTGGCCGCCGAGCGCGAAGCCGTCGGCGTGCACGAAGCGGCCTGCCGAAAATACCGCAATGGTCGTGGTTCCCGCCCCCATATCGACGACGGCGGCGCCGAGATCGTCCTCGTCGTCGGCGAGCGCGGCGAGGCCGGCGACATAGGGCGCAGCGACCATGGTCTCCACCGCGAGATGGCATTTTTCTACCGCCAGCATCAGGTTGCGCGGGGTGGCGCTGTCGGTCGTGACCATGTGCATGTCGACGCCGAAATGACGGGCGAGCATGCCGCGCGGCTCGCGCACGCCGTGCGTCCCGTCAAGCGAGAAGCCGATCGGCAGCGAATGCAGCACGACGCGTCCATCCCGGGCCGAATGCCGACTGCCGGCGGACAGGACGCGCGCGATATCGTGGTTGGATACTTTCGGGCCGGTGATATCGACGCTGGCGTGAAACGTTTCGCTCGCGAGACGGCCGGCGCTGACCGCGACCGCCACCGACTCAAGCTGCACCGACGCCGCCCGCTCGGCGAGGTCCACCGCGCGCCGGATCGCGACTTCCGCCTCGTGAATATCGACGATGCTGCCGCCTTTCACGCCGCGTGCCTCGACGTGGCCGAGCCCGAGAATTTCCACGCCATGGCTGCGCCGGCGCAGCACTTCCTTCGGCGGATGCGGCTCCAGCCGCGCGATCATGCACACGATCTTGCTGGTGCCGACGTCGAGCGCGGCGACGAGGGCCGTGCGCCGCGGCGACACCGGCTTCATCTTGGGCGCGAAACCGTAATGCAAGGCGGTCATGCGTCGTCCCCCTTGCGCCTGGCCTTGCGGCCCTTGAGCGCCTCCGCGCGCGCGGCGGCCGCTTCGTGCGGAAGGCGCACGGTGACGCGGTCGGCCAGCCGCAGATCGACGGCGAGCAGATCGCGCGAGAGCAACTTCCTGTCGCGATCAAGCGCGACCAGCGTGGCGAGCGCGCGCGCCGGGTCGTCCTCCGGCAGGCGCACGTCGATGCCGTTTTTCAGGCGTAGGTTCCAGCGCCGCTCGGCGACGAGCACAAAGGCGCGCACCTGCTCGCGGACGAGCGGAAAGCGCACGGCGACCGCAAGAATGTCGCGCGCGCGTTTTTCCGCGCCCTGCCCGACCACGAGCGGCAAATTGGCGAAACGCGTATCGACAAGGTCCTGCACGACCGTTCCGTCGCCGGCGATGACGCGGGCCCGGCCATCCTTCTGCCAGAGCGCAAAGGCCTGACGCTCGGTGATGGCGATGGTGAGCCGGTCCGGATAAAGCTTGAGGATGGTGGCGTCGGCGATCCAGGGATTGGCTTTCAGGCGCGCGCGCGCGCCATCGGCATCAAGAAACAGAAGCGAGGTGTTGTCGGTCACGCCCGCCATGGCGAGAATGTCCTCGCGCGGCAATTCCCTGTTGCCGGTGAGCGTGACATGAGCGACCCTGAAACCGGCTGCGACCGCGGCGGCATCGCGCGCGGCGCCAATCTGCGCCAGCGCCGCGTCCGCATGTCCGCCCCGCATCGCGCCATAGGCAGCCGCACACAAGAAAAAGACGATTGTCACCGCCGAGCCCATCCCGCGCGGGATGCGCGCGCCGGCAAGGGTGGAAATCAGGCCGGCCGCATGGCCGGCGGCACGGAGGTCGGAGGATTGGCGGATGAGCGTCCGGGTTCGTGCACGCGCAATGCGCGACCGCGTCAGCGGTTCAGCGAGGCGTCCTCGATCATCCATTGCACCAGCTCGTCAAACGTTACGCCCGCATGGGCCGCAAGCTCGGGGACGAGCGATGTTTCGGTCATGCCCGGCTGCGTGTTCACTTCCAGGCAGACCAGTCCGTCCGTCCCCGCGCTACGGTCGTCGTAGCGGAAATCCGCGCGCGTCACGCCCCGGCAAGACAGGGCCTGATGCGCACGGAGAGCCAGTCTTCGGACCTCTTGGTAAACTTTTGGTAAAATTTTAGCGGGCAGCACGTGTTCGGAGCCGCCGGGCGCGTATTTCGCCTCGTAATCGTAGAACCGTACCTTCGGCACGATCTCGATCACGCCGGTGGGCTCGTTCTTCACGACCGCGCAGGTGAGTTCCTTGCCGGGGATGTAACGCTCGCACAGCACCCGCTCGCCGAACGCCCAGTCGTCGCGGAACAGTTCCTGAGGCGGGTGATCGTGCTGTTCGGTGACAATGAAGACGCCGACGCTCGAGCCTTCCGAAATCGGCTTGATGACATAGGGCCGCTCGAGCAGATGCGCCTTGGCCGCCTCAAAGCGCGAGACCACCATCCCCTCGGGCACCGGAACGCCGGCCGCCTTCAGCATAACTTTGGCGAGGTCTTTCTGCATGGCGAGCGAGGAAGCGAGCACGCCGGAATGGGTATAGGGCACGCCGACGATTTCCAAGACGCCCTGCAAAGTGCCGTCCTCGCCCGGCCGGCCGTGCAGCACATTGAGCGCCACATCCGGCTTGAGCGACTGCAGCACGGTCGCGATGTCGCGCCGCACGTCGACGCGCGTGACGCGATAGCCACAGCGTTCGGCGGCGTTAGCGCAGGCCTGACCGGAGCGCAAGGAAACCTCGCGCTCGGACGACCAGCCGCCCATGAGCACGGCGACGTGTTTGGTCATTTGCAGATGCCTTCTTACCACCTCCCCCCTTGCGGGGGAGGTCGGCGAGCAAAGCTCGCCGGGAGGAGGACGAATCGCGGGCCGATCGAGTGCATCTTACCCCCCGCCCCGACCTTCCCCCACAAGGGGGGAAGGAGAAGACGAGGCGACCAGCCCGATCCGCTTGATTTCCCATTCCAGTTCGACGCCGGAATGCGCTTTGACGCGCGCGCGCACGGTCTCGCCCAAAGTCTCGATGTCGTGCGCGGTAGCGCTGCTGCGATTGATCAGGAAATTACAGTGCAGTTCGGAGACCTGCGCATCGCCGGCCACGAGACCGCGGCAGCCGGCGGCATCGATCAGTTGCCAAGCCTTGTGTCCGGGCGGATTCTTGAAGGTCGAGCCGCCGGTGCGGCTCTTGACCGGCTGCGTCTGCTCGCGCGCCGACGTGATGCGCTCCATCTCGGCGGCGATGGCGGCCGGATCGCCGGGCGCGCCGGCCAACAGCGCCTGCGTGAAGATGACGTCGTCCGGCGCGCCGCAATGGCGGTAGCTGTAACGCATGTCGCCATTTGAGAAGACGCTGATATCGCCCTTGCGGTTGACGCCGCGCGCCTCGACCAGCACGTCCTTGGTCTCGCGCCCGTATGCGCCGCCATTCATGCGCAGCGCGCCGCCGACCGCGCCGGGAATGCCGCGCAGGAACGACAATCCGGCAATGCCCGCCTCCTGCGCCGCGCGCGCAACCTTCACGTCGGGAACGGCCGCGCCGGCGCGAATGCGGTGGCCGGGCTCGACCGTCACCCCGTTAAAGCCGCGCCCGAGCCGGATCACGATGCCCGCCACGCCGCCGTCGCGCACGATCAGGTTCGAGCCAAGGCCGATCACGGTGACCGGAATTTCGCTCGGCAAATTCTTGAGAAAGTAAGCGAGATCGCTCTCGTCCTCGGGCATGAACAGCGCCTGCGCCGGCCCGCCGACGCGAAACCAGGTCAGATCGGCCAGCGGCTGGTTCGCGCACAGGCGGCCGCGCAGCTCCGGCATCGCGGCTTTGAGTGATGCAGTAATGTCGGGAAAGCTCATTGTGCGGGACATGCCTGTGCAAGCCAGGCGGAAAGCGTCTCGCGTCCTGCAGCCGCGGTGCGTCCGCCGAACATCGCGGCCTGATCGCGGATCATACGCGGATCGATCCCCGCCTTGCCAAGCTCGACCGTATGTCCAACGAGCCACTGCTCGATCCGCGCCGGATCGGCCTCGATATGAAATTGCAGCGCGAGAATTGTTTGCCCGATGGCGAAAGCCTGATGCGGACAGGCCGTCGTCGAGGCGAGCGTGACTGCGCCCGCAGGCAGCGCCGCATTGTCGCCATGCCAGTGCAGGACGGGCACGTCCGCAAGCTTGCTCAGGGCGGATTTCCGTCCCGCTTCGCTCAGCGTCACCGGTGCCCAACCGATTTCCTTCTGCGGTCCGGGAGCAACGTCCGCATCCAGCGCCTTGGCGATCAGCTGTGCGCCGAGGCAGATCCCGAGCGTGGCCTTGCGTTGGTCGAGACGCACGCGGATCGCCGCCAATTCATCGCGCAGGAAAGGATACTGGTCGGTTTCATAGACGCCGATCGGGCCGCCGAGGACCAGCAGAAGGTCGGCGGACAGGATTGCTGACGGATCGAGCCGGTCGACGCCGGCTTCGAGATATCGCAGTGAAAAGCCGCGCTCAGCCAGAAGGCCGGACAACAACCCGGCATCCTCGAACGCAACATGGCGGATGGCGAGACAGTTCCTCATGGCCGGAGTCCGTTCCGCTGGCAAAAATTGACCGTCACGGCTGTAGCGCTTTCAGCTCTGCCGGCAGGGCATAGGCCCATTGCGTGATGGTGCCGGCGCCCAGACACACGACGAGATCGCCGGATTGCGCAACGCTCCTGACGACGGCGGCAAGCTTCGCCGGGCTCTCCAGCGCAATCACCTGACGATGGCCGCGCGCGCGCATCCCCTGCACGAGATGATCACGGTCGGCACCTTCGATCGGCGCCTCGCCGGCCGGATAGACATCGGCGACGATCACCGTGTCGGCGTCGTTGAAGCAGGTGCAGAACTGCTCGAACAATTCCTTCAGCCGCGTATAGCGGTGCGGCTGGACGACGGCGATCACCCTGCCCTTGCTCGATTCGCGCGCGGCCTTGAGCACCGCCGCGATCTCCACGGGATGATGGCCGTAATCGTCGATCACTGCGACACCGTTCCATTCACCGGTGCGGGTGAAACGCCGCTTGACGCCGCCGAACGCGGCCAGCGCCTCGCGGATTTTCTGGTCGGCGATGCCGAGTTCGAAGGCAACCGCGACCGCCGCCGTGGCGTTGAGCGCATTGTGCCGGCCGGGCATCGGCAGCCGCAGGTCGCCAATGACATGTTCGGCCCTGCCGTCGCGCCCGCGCAGGAGCACCGAAAAACGCGAGGCGCCGTTGGCGTGGTCAAGATCGACCAGCCGCACGTCGGCCTGCGGATTTTCGCCGTAGGTCAGGATGCGGCGGTCCTCCATGCGCCCGACCAGCGCCTGCACGTCGGGATGATCGGTGCACATCACCGCAAAGCCGTAAAAGGGGACGTTCTCGATGAACTTCTCGAACGCCTGCTTGACGGCCTCGAAGGTCTTGAAGTGGTCGAGATGCTCGGGATCGATATTGGTCACGACGGCGATGTCGGCGGGCAGCTTCAGGAAGGTGCCGTCGGATTCGTCGGCTTCCACCACCATCCAGTCGCCGGCGCCGAGCCGCGCATTGGTGCCGTAGGCATTGATGATGCCGCCATTGATGACGGTCGGATCGAGCCCGCCGGCATCGAGCAGGGCGGCGACCAGGGACGTGGTCGTGGTCTTGCCGTGGGTGCCGGCAATGGCAACGCAGGATTTCAGGCGCATCAGCTCGGCCAGCATTTCCGCCCGCCGCACCACCGGCAGGCGCTTGGCGCGGGCGGCGACCAGTTCGGGATTGTCGCGCCTGATTGCCGAGGACACGACGACGACGTCCGCACCGTCGATGTTGCGTGCGTCGTGGCCGATGGCGACGGCGATGCCCTTCTCGCGCAGGCGCCTGACGTTGGCGTTTTCAGCGACGTCGGAACCGGCCACCTTGTAGCCGAGATTAAGCAGCACCTCGGCGATGCCGCTCATCCCGATGCCGCCGATGCCGACAAAATGGATGGTGCCGATATCGTGCGGGAGTCTCATGAGCGGATGCCCTGGATGCGGCGACCGGGCCCGGTGCGGTCCCACCGGAACGCGGCTTCCGCCGAATGGATGCTGGTTAGTGCGGCCGATGACCGGCCGTGCGCAGAACCAAATCCGCCAATCGGCCGGCCGCGTCAAGCACGCCGACCGATTTCGCGCCCTTGGCCATGGCCGAAAGCTGCGCCGGATCCCCCGCGAGCGCTGCGATTTCCGCCGCCAGGCGGTCGGGCGAAAATTCCGCCTGCGGCAGGCGGATCGCGCCGCCGGCCTTCTCAAGCACCATCGCATTGGCGTTCTGGTCCTGGTCGAGGGCGTGCGGCAGTGGCACAAGGATGGCCGGGCGGCCGATCGCAGCCAGTTCGGCGACCGTGGACGCCCCCGAACGCGAGACCACGAGATGGCTTTGCGCGATACGCGCGGGAAGATCGGCAAAGAACGGCGCGACCTCGGCGGCGACGTTCAGGCCGCCATAGAGGCCCTTGACGCGCGCGGCATCTTCCGCGCGCGCCTGCTGGACGATCTTGAGCCGCATCTGCAGGCGCGGTTCGAGGCGGGCGACCGCCGGCGGCACGATTTCCGACATCACGCGCGCGCCCTGGCTGCCGCCGAAGACGAGCAATCGGAACGCGCCGCCGGCCGACGGCGGATCGTACGGCATCGCCGCGGCGGCGACGACCGCGGGCCGCACCGGATTGCCGGTGCAGACAGTCTTGGCCTTGAGCGCGGCGTCATGATCGGTGACCCCGGCAAAACCGGTCGCGATGGCCTGCACGCGCGGTGCCAGCAGGCGGTTGGCGCGGCCCATCACGCCGTTCTGCTCATGGATGAGAGTGGGAATCTTGCGCAAGGTCGCGGCAAGAACCGGCGGCACGGTCGGATAACCGCCGAAGCCGACCACGATGGCGGGCTTCAGACGGCCCAGGAGCGCGTAGGCTCTCGCCAGCCCGAATGCCAGCGTGCCCGCCGTCCGCGCAAGCGAAAACGGATCGCGCCCGCGCACGGTCGCGCTTGGAATGACGTGGACGCGGTCAGCGGGAAAATGGCCGCCATAGCGCGCGGCGCGACTGTCGGTGGCGAGCGCGACCCGGATGTCGCGCTCGTTCAGCGCCGCGCCCAGCGCTTCGGCCGGGAACAGGTGCCCGCCGGTGCCGCCGGCTGCGACCAGGACAAGCGGCCGCTCGCCTGCGGACCGATTCACGCGAGCGTCCTCGCAACACGGCGGCTGGCAAGGAGCTCCGCGCGCGGACGCTCGCGCGTCAGCGCCAGCAGCATTCCCACACTGTAGGCCAGCGACAAGAGCGAAGAGCCGCCATAGGAAATGAACGGCAGCGTCATGCCCTTGGCCGGGACGAGATGCAGGTTGACCGCCATGTTGATCGCCGATTGCGTGCCGAACATGATCGCCAGCCCGCAGGCGGCAAAGCGCGCAAACGGATCGTCGTTATGCATCGCGCGGGTCAGCGCGCGCACGATGATGAAGGCGAACAGCGCCACCAGCGCCAAACAGAGCACGATGCCGAATTCCTCCGCCGCGACGGCAAAGATGAAGTCGGCATGGCTGTCCGGCAGAATGCGCTTCACGGTCCCCTCGCCCGGCCCGCGGCCGAACCATCCGCCGCGCAGGAAGGACTCGACCGCGTTGTCGATCTGGAATGTATCGCCCGAGGATGGATCAAAGAAGCGCTTGAAGCGCCGCGCCACATGCGGGACGCTGAAATAGGCGACCGCCAGTCCGGCGAGCGCCGCTCCGCTCAGCCCTGCAACCCAGATCAGCCGCATGCCGGCAATGAAAAACAGCGAGCCCCAGACAAGCGCGATCAGCAGCGTCTGGCCGAAATCGGGCTGCAGGATTACCAGCGAGAGAACGAGCAGCAGCAAGGCGAGCGCCGCGCTGTTGGCCGGCATTTCCGGACGGCGCGTTGATTCGGCGAACAGCCAGGCGATCAGGATCACGAAGGCCGGCTTGACGAATTCGGAGGGCTGGATGTTGACGCCGAGCACCATGATCCAGCGCCGCGCGCCCTTCACCTCCGGCCCGAACTGCAGAACCGCGAGCAGAAGAAAGATCGAGGCGACGAACACCGCCAGCGCCAGGCGGCGGATCTGCTGCGGCGACAAGAACGACGTCCCGAGCAGGATCACGATCGCCGGCACGAGATAGAGGCCCTGCCGGTTCACAAAATGGAACGGATCGAGGCCGAGCTTGACGGCGACCGGGGGGCTGGCGGCGAGCAGAAGGATAATGCCGGCAAGCATCAGCGCGCCGATCAACGCCAGCATCAGGCGGTCGACGGTCCACCACCAGTTGGCGAACGGTGTGCGTTCCGTGCGCGAGACCATGTAGGTTCCCCGAACGCTAGCGCGATCCGCCGAAGTGGGAACCAGTTCGGCGCAAGATCGCGCGAAAGATGAACGAAACCAGAGCGTGATCCGATTCGACCCGAACGGATCATGTTCCAGTCGTCGCCCGATTGTGGTTTAGGTTCTGTTAACGTCTCCCTTCCGGGGCACGGCACGAGCCAGGTGGGGTCCGGCGTTCCGGCTTGGGTCCCGGCGCGCTGCCGGAAGCCGGATCGGGTCCGGGCTGGCCGTTGCGTGGCTTGGCCGGGACGCGGCCGGCGCTCGCATCAGGCCGCCACATGCGCATGCGATGCGCAGGGCTGCACCTCGACGGTGACATGCGAGAGACGATCGAGCGCGGCCAGCCTTCGCTTGTAGGCATCGGGCGCCTTGGGATGGTCGCTGACAATGCAGACGATCACGCCGATATGGCCGGGGCCGAGTTGCCACAGGTGCAGGTCCGCCACGCGGTCGCCCTCGATTTCCAGCCGCTTGCGAATGTCGCCCGCAAGCTCGGTGCGCGGCACCATGTCGAGCAGCACCGCGCCGGAGGAGCGCAGCAGACCCGCCGACCAGCGCGCGATCACCAGCGCGCCGACAATGCCGATGACGGGGTCGAGCCACGCCCAGCCCTGGAAGCGTCCAACCATCAGCGCCGTGATCGCAAGAATGGAGGTCAGCGCGTCGGCCAGCACATGCAGATAGGCGGCGCGGATATTGCTGTCATGGCCGTGATGGTGATCGTGACGACCGTGCGCTTCATCATCGTCGCCATCGTGATGATGCCCGTCCTCGGACAGAAGCCAGG
>WBUW01000057.1 GCA_008933495.1 Pseudorhodoplanes sp. | reverse complement strand
GCCGGCGGCGGACGGACGTTTGCCGCTTTCATTCGCGCGCTCAGCGCGGCCGGCGGCGCGCGATAAAATCTTGCAGGTGTTGAAATGCGAAACGCCCGGTTCGGCGCCAGATCGCGCGAAAAACAATAAATCGCGCGCGGTTCGGTTCAACCCGAACGGATTATGCTCTGAACTGCGCGTTTGACGTCTCGGCGGTCGAGCGGGTCCGGCTCAGCGGCGCGGCACGTCGAACCAGTTGTTGAACGGCTGGCGCTGGTCGAAATCGAGCCCCGGCCCGAGCGCATTGCTCGACGGCGAATAGTTCGGCGGGAACGCATAATCGCTGTATTTGCGCTCACCCGGCAGCACTTCGGTGCCGGCGTCGAGATAGGAGCGCCGCTGCACGATCACGCGGGTGCGGCGGCGGCCGAATTCGTCGACATAATAGACCACGGTGCCGGCCTGGCGCGGGCCGCGCTCGTAGCGGGTCTGCGCATCGGCGGGGCGGTCCGCGACCAGAAAAGCGGCGGCGGAGAGCGCCAGGACGGCAGCCGGGAATTTGAACATGTGCAGTCTTTCCAAGGCGTTGCGCCCAAGGGCGTGACGAGGCCCGACACTAGCCGGGCCGGCGGCCGAGCACAAGCAAAGCCGCCCTTCCGAGGCCGAGGTTGCGGCCGATTGTTGCATCATTGCCCCGGCCACGCGATGGCTGACGCCATCTGCGACCTTTGCCGGGTATCGGGGTGTGATGGCCGGCGGCAACGGGACGACACGCTGAACTGGATGACCGAAAAACACGGCATGGGCGCGCCTGGCCGCGCTTGCCGGCAACGACCGCAAGGTGGTGCCCGACGATCCTGAATCGGCGTTTGCCGTGCGGGCGCCCGCGCCGGGCGGCGGCTCGCCCGATCCGTTCCTGCGGCAACGGGCTGGCGGCGCTCGGTCGTCGCGCGCCTCTGCATTTCAAGGACGCGGACGCCGGCGCCCGATCAATAGGCGCGGTGCGCGCTCGGCACCGACCATTGGCGCGGGCTGGAGCGGGTACGGGCGCGGGTGTCCACGGTCTGGCTGACCGGCGAGGCGGCGCACTTCGGCGCGCGCGCGAGACGCGCGCGCAGGAAACGGTCGGCCTCCGGCGAATCGAGCGGCGCGTCGAGCGCGATCTTGTCGAGCAGGCAGGCCAGACGATCGGCGCTCGGCCGGGCGCCGCTGGCGTCGCAATACCAGCCGGCGATCGAGACCGCGTCGGTCTCGAAGCGGCTGACGAAAGCGAGACACTGCTTCCACTGCCCGTCGGCGTCGACCCGCAATTCGCTGGCGCGATAGTCGCCGAGACGCGTATCGAGATCGTAATTGACGGCGGTCGAAACCGTCCGCGCCGAGCGCAGCGGCTTGATGCGGGGCAGCCGCGGGAGTCCGTCGGAGGTCAGCGCGATCGAACCCGACGGATGCATGATCAGCGCGACGGTGAAATCGATGTCGCGATGGTAGATCTGTCCATGCTGGCGGATTTCGACCCGGCCGAGCCGCCGGTCGCTGACGATCTGCGAACGCAGCGGCAGACGCGACAGCTCGGGCGCGGTCAGGCGAAAGGCCGGCGACGTGTCGATGCGTTTGGTGCGGCTGTTCCAGATCGAGAGGATGGCGAACGCGGTCAGGCCGAAAACGATGGCGCCCAGGAGATAGAATGCGTAGCGGACGACGATGCCGGCGGCCGAGACGCTCGATGCCAGACGTTGCTGCGACAGTGCCATGTTCGTTCCCGTTCCTGAAATGACTTGCGTCGTTCGCTGACGCTCAGCGTGCGGCGAGCGCCCCGCGCAGGCGTACCGGCGGCGCATGCTCGGCCGGGCCTTGATGGCGCGGGGTTGCATACATCAGCGGATCGCGCTGGCCGCAGAACGTCCGGTTGACCTCCGCGCGCGCAAAGAAACTGGCGGTGGCGCGGTCGCTGCCGGCGGACAACAGCGTCAGCCGGTCGAGCAGGCAGGCGACGCGCGAGCGGTCGACGAGCGCGCCCATGTTGCAGGAGACGCCGGAAATCTGCAGCCGCGGCGCGTCCGAGGTGCGCACGAAACCGACGCAATGGCCGCCGCCGAAACGGCCGAAGGCGAAATCGACGGTGGCGACCTGGCCGTATTTGGTTTCGATCGGAAACGAGGCGCGGATGTCGCCGGTCGGCTCGAACGCGGCCACGCGCGCGACGAGCGCGCGCACCGGGTCGTCGAAGTCGGGCTGCTCGCTGCCCGGCCGGTAGATTTCGATCGCGACATGGCGCATCGAACGGCCCGGCTCGCCGAAGGTAAGGATGTCCTTGCGGCCGCCGCCGCGCTCGTGCCGCTGGATCGTGTATTGGGGTCCTTCGGCGAATTCCGGCAGGTGGACCTCGAACGCCGGATAGGGCCGCTCGACCGTGATCCATTCCGGCCGCGCGGCGGGTTCGGCCGCGGCGATGACCGGGCTCGATTTGAACAGCTCGGCCGTCACGATGGCGAGGCAGGCAATGCCGCACAGATAGGCCAATAGCCGGACGGCAACGGCCCGAAGTTCGCCCGGCAAGGTGGTTGAAACCGGTAGCAAGCGCGGCGCCCCGAAGGTTGTCTTTGGCCGCTTTCTCGCCTAGAAGCGCCTCCGTTCCGGTTTCCGCGGACGCGGGGCCGGGGCAATTTTCACCCGGAGAGTGAACGATGGGTTACAAGGTCGCAATCGTCGGCGCCACCGGCAATGTGGGCCGCGAAATGCTCGAAATCCTGGCCGAACGGCGGTTCCCCGCCGACGAGGTGGTCGCGCTCGCCTCGCGCAAGTCGCAGGGCGTCGAAGTCTCCTATGGTGAAAAAACGCTGAAGGTCAAAGCGCTCGAAAACTACGACTTCTCCGACGTCGACATCTGCCTGATGTCGGCGGGCGGGGCGGTGTCGAAGGAATGGTCGCCGAAAATCGCGGCCGCCGGCGCGGTGGTAATCGACAATTCCTCGACCTGGCGCATGGACCCGGACGTGCCGCTGGTGGTGCCGGAAGTCAACGCCGACGCGGTCGCCGGTTTCCGCAAGAAGGGCATCATCGCCAACCCGAACTGCTCGACCGCGCAGCTTGTCGTGGTGCTCAAGCCGCTGCACGACAAGGCCAGGATCAGGCGCGTCGTGGTCGCGACCTATCAGTCGGTGTCGGGCGCCGGCAAGGACGGCATGGACGAGCTCGACCGCCAGACCAAGGCGATCTATTCGCTCGGCGACATCGAGACGAAGAAATTCCCCAAGCGCATCGCCTTCAATGTCATCCCGCATATCGACGTGTTCATGGACGACGGCTCCACCAAGGAAGAGTGGAAGATGGTGGTCGAGACCAAGAAGATTCTCGATCCCAGGATCAAGCTCAACGCGACCTGCGTGCGGGTGCCGGTCTTCATCGGCCATTCGGAGGCGGTCAATATCGAGTTCGAGAATCCGATCACGGCGGAGGAGGCGCACGAAGTGCTGCGCAACGCGCCGGGCGTGCTGGTCATCGACAAGCGCGAGCCCGGCGGCTACGCCACCCCGCACGAGGCGGCCGGCGAGGACGCGACCTATGTCAGCCGCGTGCGCGAGGACCCCACGGTCGAGAACGGGCTCGCGCTGTGGTGCGTGTCGGACAATCTGCGCAAGGGCGCCGCCCTCAACGCCATCCAGATCGCCGAGTGCCTGATCAACCGCAAGCTGATCAGCGCCAAAAAGAAGGCGGCGTAAATCCGGCGGCGGCCGCCGGGAATGGATGATGCCCGGGCGGTGCGCCCGGGCATTTTCTTTTTTGCGCCGGCCGGGACGTGCGCACTTGACGGATCGGCCCGATTGGACTATATTCCTATCCACCCGTTCCGCCGAGGGCGTTTTCATGAGACGTCATGACAGCGGGAACGGAGGCGGCGCCCGCGCGCAGGCCTCGTAAGCCTGCTCCCGGGCTGCACCGGGGCTCCGCCCGGGGTCACTACGGACCCCCGCCAGGAGCTGGCTGACGGCCGGACCGCGAGGTCCGCCCGAAAGCGCGGCCCGGTGCAGAGGTGAAGACGCCGCGATGGTGCGCCGTAAGGCGGCGCGCGCCCGGCAACGAGCGCGCGGTTCGGATGGCTACCCTGCGCCTTGCGGCGCGCCATCCCCCTCATCGTGCATGAGGGAACGCAGTGACGGCGAACCCGGCGCCGTTCAAACAATGCGGGTGCACAGGCGCGCCCTGTGCAGACAGCGCAAAAGCGATGTGCTTCAGTTCAAGTCGATCAGCGCTAAAACCGCGGCTGCGCGAACAGGCGCGTGTGATTGGCGCCGGCGAGCGAGCCGAATGTCCTGGTCTCCGGGTCGAACACCGACAACAGGCCGGTGGCCACGTCGAAATAGGCGGCATGCAGGTGCAGCCGCCGGCGCTCGACCAGGATGCGCACGCACGGGAAGGTCATCAGATTGTCGAGCGTGCGGATCGCGGAGGCCTGTTCCAGATGGCTGAGATAGTCGGCGCGGTCGGCGAAGCGGTCCCCGGCGCCGAGCCCGGCGGCCGCGGGCGCGATCAGCTCCATCCATTTGCCGATGAAGTCGCCGGGCGACAGCGGCGCGGCCTGTTCGGCAAAGGCGCGGATGCCGCCGCAGCGCGCGTGCCCGAGCACGACGATATGCTTGACGTGCAGCGCCTGCACCGCGAATTCGAGCGCGGCGGAGACCGCGCGCTGCGCGCCGTCGGGCGTATAGGGCGGCACCAGGTTGGCGACGTTGCGCACCACGAACAGTTCGCCCGGACTGGCGTCGAAAATCGCTTCCGGCGAGACGCGCGAGTCGCAGCAGCCGACGACCATGATTTCGGGCGACTGGCCGCTTTCGGCGAGTTCACGATAGCGGCTTTGCTCGACCGGCAGCCGGCCGGCGAGGAACGCGCGATAGCCTTCGATCAGGCGCTGCGGAAATCCCATGGCGTGTTATCTGCCAGCGTTGGCGGGCAAGTTCAATCAGGCCCAGATCGCCATCGGCAGTCCAAAATTGTCGCAGGGGGCGGGATCGGGAAACGGTCGCGCCTGTCCGGCATGGATGCGGCGCGCGATCGCCGCGCAGGCGAGCGCGTCGATGAGGTCGTCGGCCGCCGCCCCGTCCGGCGCGGCCGCCCCGGTCAGCGCCTTCGGAAGTCCGGCCTTGTCCAGAAGCGCGCGCCGCAACGCAAGGCCCGCCGGATGAAGACGGTTCTTGACTTTCTTCGGCTGATCGAGCGCGCGTCCGCCATTGAGCCGCCAGAAGGCGAGCTCGGGATGGACTTCGTACACGCGCGCTACCAAGGCGGCGTCCGCGCGCAGGCACAGGTCGACCGCGCGGATTTTCGGCGCGATGCTGAAGAGCTGCTTGGCGACGCTGCGCGGCGGATCGGAGGTCGCCAGCGCGAGACGGCGGGCGTCGGCATAGCTGTCGGCATAAATGGCCGCGCGCGAAGGAACGGAGAAGACCGAGGATTGCCGCTCGCCGAGCAGTGGCCGCACCGCGTTTTCCGCTGTGCGCCCGCCGCGTCCGCTGCGCTCCGGCAGGCCGATTGGAATGTCGACCGCAATGATGGCGGCGGCTTCGGGTGCCGCGGCCAGGTCGGCAAAGCGGGAATACACCGCCAGGCGCGCGGCTTCGCCCTGCGGCCGGACAAAGACCGCAAGCCATCCGGCGCGGCATCCGTCGACGCCCGCCAGCCATGTCTCGCCCGGCGCGGTTCGACTAAGGTCGCTCATCCGCCGCGCCGGATCGGGCGCTACCGTGCATCGTCGTCCCTGATTGCAGCCGAAGCGCTTTTCCTTCCGCGCATCATGCGCTAAAGCGGGAGGACTTTTCCTCGTATCGTCATCCCGCTTTAGCTCCTTGTTTGCGCATGATTTTCTCCGAAAACCGCTGCACGCTTTTCGGGATCATGTGCTAGGTCCGCCGCAGGAGAAGTGCCATGACCGTCCGTCCGCGCCGTTCCGTCCTTTATATGCCGGGTTCGAATGCGCGCGCCATCGAGAAGGCGCGCGCGCTGCCGGCGGACGGCGTGATCCTCGACCTGGAAGACGCGGTCGCGCCCGACGCCAAGGAGACCGCGCGCAAACAGGTGGCGGAGGCGGTGAAAGCCGGCGGCTTCGGCGCGCGCGAGATCTTCGTCCGCGTCAATGCCATCGATACGCTCTGGCATGCCGACGATCTGTCGGCGGCCGCCCATGCCGCGCCGGACGCCATCCTGGTTCCGAAGGTCTCCGATCCCGATCAGCTCGAAATCATCGGCCGCCGTCTGCTCGACATGGGCACCGATCACAAGACGCGGGTGTGGGCGATGATCGAGACGCCGGTCGCCGTTCTCAATGTGCGCGCGATCGCGGACGCCGCGCGCGATTCGGAGACGCGGCTTGCCGGCTTCGTGCTCGGCACCAACGATCTCGCCAAGGAGACCGGCGCGCGGCTCGTGCCGGGGCGGGCGCCGATGCTGTCCTGGCTGTCGACCTGCGTGCTGGCGGCGCGCGCCGCCGGCATCGCCGTGCTCGACGGTGTCTATAACGAGCTCGCCGACATGGACGGCTTTGCGCGCGAATGCCGCGACGGTCGCGACCTGGGCTTCGACGGCAAGACGCTGATCCATCCCAACCAGATCGGCCCCTGCAACGAGGTGTTTTCGCCGTCCGCCGACGAGGTGGCGCAGGCGCGCAAGATCATCACCGCCTTCGATCTGCCGGAGAACAAGGGCAAGGGCGTGGTCTCACTCGGCGGTCGCATGGTCGAGCGCATGCATGCCGACATCGCGCGCCGCACGGTCGCCATCGCGGAAGCGATCGCGGCGCCCGGCGGCTGACCCGGCAATGCGGCGGCGTGCAGACGTTGCGCATTCTCCGTGCGGAAAAGCGGCGCGGCGAGATCCGTTCAGTGCTGCGGGCCGCCGGTCATGTCGTGCGGCGCGAGCGCGCCGCCGCACGATCGCTTGGCAGCGATTGTTGCGACGGCAGGCGTTCTCAGAGCCACGGCCGCTCCGCCCTGATCGTCGCCTCGTGGGTGGCGATGTGGTCCTTCTTGGCCATGGTCAGGCCGATATCGTCGAGGCCGTTGAGCAGACAATGCTTGCGGAACGGATCGATGTCGAACCTGATGACGCCGCCGTCCGGACCGCGGATTTCCTGCTTTGCGAGATCGACGGTCAATGTCGCGTTGGCGCCGCGGTCGGCGTCGTCGAACAGCTTTTCGAGTTGCGCGGGCGTCACGCGGATCGGTAGGATGCCGTTCTTGAAGCTGTTGTTGTAGAAAATGTCGCCGAACGACGTCGAGATCACGCAGCGGATGCCGAAATCGAGCAGCGCCCAGGGCGCGTGCTCGCGCGAGGAGCCGCAGCCGAAATTGTCGCCGGCGATCAGGATTTTGGCGTTGCGGTAGGCCGGCTTGTTGAGCACGAAATCCGGATTCTCGCTGCCGTCGTCCTTGTAGCGCTGTTCCGAGAACAGCCCCTTGCCGAGGCCGGTGCGCTTGATCGTCTTCAGATACTGCTTGGGAATGATCATGTCGGTGTCGACATTGACCATGCGCAACGGTGCGGCGACGCCTTCCAGAACGGTGAATTTATCCATGGCCCTCTGATCCCTGATGACGGGTCTCTTATTTCAAATCGCCGGCGTCGTCGATTCTGTTTTTCGATGGCGTCCGGGTGCGGCGGCGGGCGGATTTCCGGCCGGCGAGCTTCATCCGGCGGTCTGCTCGATCGCTTCCATATCCTCGTCCGACAGCCCGAAATGATGGCCGATCTCGTGCACCAGAACGTGGGTGATGATGCTGCCGAGCGCCTCGTCGTGCTCGGCCCAGTAATCGAGGATCGGGCGGCGATAGAGCCAGATCATGTTCGGCATCGCGGCCGGGTCGGATACCGACTGGTAGGGCAGGCCGACGCCCTGGAACAGGCCGAGGATGCCGAACTCGCTTTCGAGTTTCATGTCCTCGATCACCTCGTCGGTCGGAAAATCCTCGACCCGGATCACGACGCCGTCGCACAAAGCGCGGAATTTCTGCGGCAATCGCTCGAACGCGGCGAAGGCGATCGCTTCCATTTCGGACAGCGAGGGGGCTTTCAGGTGCGGCCAGCCGGACAGGTCGGGGTGGGAAGAAGCGCTCATCGGATGTAGGTGATGTAGAGATAATAAGACAGTGCGGCGAATGCCACCGCGCTCAAGCTGCGGCCGATGCGCCGGCCCCAGATTTCGATGGCATCGGTTTCGCCGGCGTCGCGGCCGGCGAAATGCGCTGCGGCGCGCCGCGCCGGCAGGGAGCCGCCGAGTTCGGCGTCCGCCTCGCGCAGGCGCCGCAAATCGGCTTCGGCCGCGCGCCGGGTTTCCTCTTTGCCGCCATTTTTCTCGGTCGTCATGGTTTCAGGATAACGGTCGCAAGCGCGCCCGGCCATGCCGTGGTTGACGTCGCACGCGAAAATGAGGGAGCGTACGGCATGAATGGAAACCCGATGCCATTGATGGCGCGGCGGCTCCCGGTCTTGTTTCTGGTTGGGGCGTGCGTCCTGATCGGCGGGGCTACGGTATCGTCGTCGCCCGCGCGTGCCCAGGACGATGCCATCCTCTCGGTGCCAGGCGAATGGTCTGCACAGGCGCAGCGTCGTCGCCCGCGCCTGCGCGTTTATCCCGCGCCGCAACCGCCGTTCTGGGAGTATCCGCGTCCGGGAACCTATTCCTGGCCGGGACCGAATGCCAAACGCGACTGCCGGGCCTGGTACGTGCTCGAAAACCGGCCGAGCGGTCCGGTCATGACGCCGCGCATGCGCTGCCAGTGGGTGCCGGGCTGACGGATCGGGTTACCGGCCGCGGCCGGCCGGATTTACCGCGATGTGAACCGATCGCCCGCCGCGCGGCTTTTCGTGGCAGAGTGAACAGGGTGTTGGGATAGCGAGCCAAGAGGAGAAACCGATGCCGAAATGGATCGCGGGTCTGGCTGTCTGTGCCGTGGCGCTTTTTCTGTCGCTGCCGGCCATCGCACGGACCGATGTGCGTCCCGAAGGTGCGCGCCCCGACGCCGCTTCACCCGTCACCGAGTTCAGTTCGCATCGGCGCAAGTGGCGGCGGCATCATTACCGTCGCTATTATGGCTGGCGGCATTATTATTACGGTCCGCGCTATTACCGCCCGTATTATCGCGCCTATCGCGTGCGCCATTATCGCGCCTGGCCGCGCTATTATCATCCCTATCCGGTCCACTATTACGGGGCCTATTCTTACCGGCCGTATTACTATCGGCCGTACTACCCGATCTATTATCGCGCTTACCCGGTGTTCCCGTACGGGCCGTGGTGGTGAGCGAGGCGGCCGGCTGACGTCGGCGTCCGCAAGAAAAGAGGCCCACGTCGTCGCGGGCCTTTTGTTTGTCGAAGCGGCGATCTGCGCGCCGCCGCTTATTTCCACTCGCGCACGTCGACGAAGTGTCCGGCGATCGCGGCAGCGGCCGCCATCGCCGGCGAGACGAGGTGGGTGCGGCCGCGATAGCCTTGGCGGCCTTCGAAATTGCGGTTGGAAGTCGAGGCACAGCGCTCGCCCGGCGCCAGCTTGTCGGGATTCATCGCAAGGCACATCGAGCAGCCGGGCTCGCGCCAGTCGAAGCCGGCCGCCCTGAAAATCTGGTCGAGGCCTTCGGCTTCCGCTTGTTCCTTTACGAGACCCGATCCCGGCACGATCATCGCATTGACGTTCGCGCTCACCGTCTTGCCGTTGACGATGCGCGCGACCTCGCGCAGGTCTTCGATGCGCGCATTGGTGCAGGAGCCGATGAAAACGCGGTCGAGCTTGATGTCGGTGATCCTGGTGCCCGGCGCGAGCCCGATATATTCCAGCGCGCGTTTCTTGGAAGCGCGCTTGTTCTCATCGCTGATGGCGTCCGGATCGGGCACGACGCCGGTGACGGAGACGACGTCCTCCGGGCTCGTGCCCCAGGTCACGAGCGGCGGCAGCTTCGAGGCGTCGAGGCGGATTTCGCGGTCGAAATGCGCGCCGGCGTCGGAGCGCAGCGTCTCCCAGTGGCGCAGCGCGCGGTCCCAGAGCTCGTCCTTGGGCGCTTTCGGGCGGTCCTTCAGATAGGCAAAGGTCTTGTCGTCGGGCGCGACCATGCCGGCGCGCGCGCCGCCTTCGATCGACATGTTGCAGATCGTCATCCGCCCTTCCATCGACAGCGCACGAATGGCTTCGCCGGCATATTCGAGTGCATAGCCGGTGCCGCCGGCGGTGCCGATCTCGCCGATGATGGCGAGGATGATGTCCTTGGCGGTGACGCCGGCCGGCAGCTTGCCGTCGACGACCGCGCGCATGTTCTGCGATTTCTTCTGAATCAGCGTCTGCGTGGCGAGCACGTGCTCGACCTCCGAGGTGCCGATGCCGTAGGCGAGCGCGCCGAAGGCGCCGTGGGTGGCGGTGTGGCTGTCGCCGCAGACGATGGTGGTGCCGGGCAGGGTAAAACCCTGCTCCGGGCCGATGATGTGCACGATGCCCTGGCGGCGGTCGAATTCGTCGTAATACTCGATGCCGAAATCCTTCGCGTTCTGCGCCAGCGTCTTGATCTGCTCGGCGCTTTCGGGATCGGGATTGGGCAGTTTGCGGTTGGAGGTCGGCACATTGTGATCGACCACGGCCAGCGTCTTTCCCGGCGCGCGCACTTTACGGCCGGCCGTGCGCAGGCCCTCGAAGGCCTGCGGCGAGGTCACCTCATGCACGAGATGGCGGTCGATATAGATC
>WBUW01000532.1 GCA_008933495.1 Pseudorhodoplanes sp. | reverse complement strand
ATCTGCCGCTGGTCGCCAACTGGCTGCGCCTTGCCGCGCGCCACCGCAGCCTGACCCTGCCGGCGGCCGCCAATCCGGCCATTCCCTCCGGCGGCATGTGGGGCGAATCCAAGAGCGCCTATTTCGACGACATCGCCGCGCAATGGCGCGATGCGGTGGCTTGCTATTGCGTGGTCGCTTGCGGCCCGGATGCCCTCGCCGGCGCGCGCGCGGCGATGCGGGCGGCGGGGCTTTTCTTTCCGATCGTCGCCAAACCCGACATCGGCTGGCACGGTTATGGCGTCCAGCGCATTGCCGACGCGGCCGGGCTTGCCGGCTATCTGCGCGATTGCGCGCCCGGCTCGCGGGTCATATTGCAGGCCTATGTCGCTGATCCCGGCGAGGCGGCCGTGCTCTATGCGCGCAGGCCCGGGCAGCGCGGCGCCATCCGCTCGCTCACCTTCCGCTATTTTCCCCATGTCGTCGGCGACGGCACGGCAAGCGTGCGCGAACTGATCGCGCGCGATCCGCGCGCGCGCTGGAAGGCGCACCTGCATCTCGGACGCGATGCCAGCCATCGCGGCCTGCCGGCGGCCGAGCTTGCGCGCGTGCCCGCGTGCGGGGAGGTCGTGCGGATCGCGCTGATCGGCAACCAGCGCGCCGGCAGCCTCTATCGCGACGGGCGCGCCTGCATCACCGCGGCGCTCGAGCAGCGCTTCGACGCGGTGGCCTGCGCCATGACCGAATTCCATTACGGCCGTTTCGACTTCCGTTTCCGCAGCGTCGAGGCGCTGATGCGCGGGGAGGACTTCCGCATCGTCGAGATCAACGGCATCGGCGGCGAAGCGATCGATGCCTGGGACCCGGCGCTGACCTGGACGCAGACCTATCGCCGCCTGCTCGCCGAGCAGGAGGTCCTGTTCGAGATCGGCGCGCGCAACCGCGCGCGCGGCTTCCGCCCGGAGCCGGCGCGGCGCTTCCTCGGCCTTTTGGCGGCGCAGACCCGCATGATCCGCAACTACCCGCCCTCGCACTGATGCGGCGCGGCAAACGGTATCGGGTGCCGCCCGGCGGGCGGGCGTCCGCGCGCCGTTCAGCTTTCGTTAGCGATACGAATGGCCGCAATTTGTGCGCCGCCGCCACGCCGGGTGCGATTTGCGCGTCCGAAATCACCAAAGTTTAAGACCTGCGCCCTAAATTCACGCCCGACGGCGGGAGAAATCAGGGCAAGAAATGTCCGGCAGCACCTACGACGATCCCAGGCACTGGTCTGGCCCCCTCGACAATATGAGCGACGACGAGCGCGGCTGGCTCGTCGATTCCATGCGCGGGGTGTCGCCCCACATCAATGTCGAGCAGGCGTTGCGCGAGCAATGGCTGGAAATCTGGTACCAGCCCAAGATCGATCTCAAGCGGCGCTGCCTCGCCGGCGCCGAGGCGCTGGCGCGCATCCATCATCCCAATCTCGGCGTGCTGTTGCCGGGACAGTTTCTGGCTGGCGTCGACGACGACACGCTGGCGCTGCTCACCGAGCATGCGCTGCTCGCCACCCTCTATGACTGGACCACGTTCGACGCCGCCGGCTACAATCTGCATCTGGCGATCAACGTGCCGGTCTCCGCGCTGCTGCGCCTGCCGATCCCCGCGCTCGTGCGCGAGAACCGTCCGGCGGCGCCGCACTGGCCCGGCCTCGTGGTCGAAGTGACCGAGGACCAGATCGTGCGCGACATCAAGCTGGCGCAGGAAATCGCCAACCAGCTCAAGGTGTCGGGCGTGTCGGTCGCGATCGACGATTTCGGCGGCGGCTATTCCTCGCTTGCCTCGCTGCGCGAACTGCCGTTCGCCGAGCTGAAAATCGACCATACCTTCGTGAAAAACTGCGCGACCGAGGGCACCAACGGCGCCATCTGCCAGACCGCGATCGATCTGGCGCACCGCTTCGGCAGCGTGGCGGTGGCCGAAGGCATCGAAAACATGGCC
>WBUW01000056.1 GCA_008933495.1 Pseudorhodoplanes sp. | reverse complement strand
GCCGTCGGAGGTGCGCCGCATCGCAAACGCCGTCGTGCGCCTGGCGGATGGACGCGTCACCCGGACGGGCGGCCTCGATTTGCTCGAGGCGGCCGACGCGGAATTCGACTAGAATCAAAGCAAATGTTCCCGCCGCGCCGCATCGTTTGCCTCACGGAGGAACCCGTCACGACGCTTACCTCCTCGGCGAGCACGATCGCATTGTCGGCGTGTCAGGCTATGCCGTATGTCCGCCACCGGTGCGCAAGGAAAAGCCACGCGTCTCCGCATTCGTCGGCGCTGGCATTCCGAAAATTCTGGCGCGGAAGCCGGACCTTGTCCTGACGTTCTCGGACCTGCAGGCCGACATTGTCGCCGAACTCATCCGCCACGGCGTTGCCGTCCATGCATTTAACCAGCGCAGCGTGGCCGGCATTTTTGCGGTGATCCGCACGCCCGGCGCGCTTGTCGGCGCCGGCGCCAAGGCCGAAACAAAGGCCGAAACACTGGCTGGGCGCCTTGAAGAACGCGTTGCGGCTGCGCGCGCACGCCGTCGCGCGCTGTCGATCAAGCCGCGCCTCTATTTCGAGGAATGAGACGATCCGACGATGTCGGGCAGGCCGGGTCTCCGAACTCATCGAGATCGCCGGCGGAACCGACGTCTTTGCCGAATTGTCTTCGCGCGCAGGGCCGAAGGAGCGGATCGTCACGCTGGAGCAGATCGTCGCGGCGCGTCCGGATATCATCGCCGGCTGCTGGTGCGGCAAGAAGTTTGTGCCCGGGGAAATTGTCGCCCGGCCCGGATTCGACGCGGTTCCGGCGGTTCGTGACTGCGCTTTTTATGAAATAAAATCCGCCGTCATTTTACAACCCGGTCCCGCCGCGCTGACCGACGGCCTCGATGCGCTGGTCGGGATCATCGCCGCCTGGTCGGCTCAGCGCGCAAGTGGCGTACGCCCGAGCGCATCGGCAAGATAACCGAACGCGGCCACGAGCGCCGGGCCGCCGCACATCGTATAGCGCGTCGGCAGCGCAATCCTGCGTTCCGGCGGATAGAGCGCGCGCAGGGCCGGGTGCGTGAAATAAAGCGCACCCTGGTCTTGCGCATGCTGCGGCGGATCCTTCAGGACAAGGATGTCCGGCTTCAAGATCAGCAATTTTTCCAGCGGGATGAAACCGCCATAGCCGGCGGGGGCGCCGCGCGGCGGAACAAATCCGGCGGTTGCAAGCAAGGTCGCCGCAAGACTCGACGGCCCCTGCGTATAACCGCCCCGCTCCACGACAAGGGCCGTCTCCGCCTGCGGCCGGCGAAGCGAAGCCAGGCGCGCGCGCGCGGCGTCGAGTTTTTCAACCAGCCGCTCGCCCCGCTGCGGATGTCCGAGCAGGCGCGCCACGTCGATGATCTGCCGGCGCGCCGATTCCAGATCGGTGACGAATTCGGTCTCGACGACGCGCAGGCCCTGCGCAGCCAGAATGCGCCGCGTCACCGGCCGGTCGTTCGGCCCCACAAAAACCAGATCCGGCTGCAGCACGATTGTGGCTTCCGCCTGCCATTCGAGGCGGCGGAAACGTTTGGCGTCTTCGGCAACAACCGACAGGCTCGCGTCGGCTGCGTACGGCGACAGGCCGGCAATCTGCGACGGATCGGCGAGCGCGACGACAAGCTGGTCGGCGCACAGATTGAAGGACACCACGTGGCGCGGGGCATCCGCATTCGCCGCGCCGGAAAAAGCAAGGCCGCACGCAAGCCAAAGCATAGTTGGCAATCGCCGCATCATCAGGGCATAGTCGCGCGCAACGACCCGCCCTGCAACCGTTGTCACAATGTCCGGTTTTCCCGTCCGCCCCACCCTCGCGCTCGCCATGCTCGTGCCGGTACTGATGCTGGCGTCGCTGACCGTGGGGCCGGCCGGATTGTCACCCGCCGACACCGTTGCCGCTTTGTGGTCCGGCGAGGGACCGGCCGGGATCATTGCGCGCGACATCCGGCTGCCGCGAACGCTGCTCGCGGCATCGATCGGGGCAACGCTGGGCCTGGCGGGCGCCGCGTTGCAGGGCCTGCTGCGCAATCCGCTTGCCGAACCCGCACTGTTCGGCGCACCGCAAGCGGCCGCCGCCGCCTCGTCTTTCGTGATCGCGTTCGGTTTCGTATCGGCGACCTCGATGGCCGTCCCGCTTGCCGGCATTGCCGGCGCCTTGATTTCGATCGGAGGTCTGATCGCGATTGCCGGCCGGCGCGCGAGTCTGACGGTGATCCTGCTCGCCGGGCTCGCGCTCGCAAGCTTTGCCGGCGCTGCCACCGCGCTTATTCTCAACCTTGCACCGAATCCCTTCATCGCGCTCGAAGTCGCGTTCTGGCTGCTTGGCTCGCTGGAAGATCGATCGTCGGATCACTTGTTCATTTCCGGCCCCTTTCTTGTCGCAAGCTGGATCGTGTTGATGCTCAATGCCCGCGCGTTCCGCGCGCTCACGCTCGGCGAGGATGCCGCGGCCTCGCTCGGAGTGGATCTTTTCCGCACGCGCCTGCTCGTGGTCATCGGCGTCGCAGTCGGCGTCGGCGCCGCCGTGGCGGTCGCGGGATCGATCGGCTTCGTCGGCCTCGTGGCGCCGCATCTCGTGCGCCGGTTCGCCGGCTCGGATCCCGCACACGTGATGCTGCCGGGCGCCCTGGCGGGCGCAGTCCTTCTGCTCACCGCCGATGTTGCGGTGCGGATCATCCCGGCCGCCATCGAGCTCAAGGTCGGCGTGGTCACCGCGCTGATCGGGGTGCCGTTCTTTCTCGCCATGATTTTCAGCGAGCGCCGGATGCTCGAAGGATCGCCATCGTGACGGCCATCGTGGCGGCGGACAAGGTCAGCGTCAGCATCGGCGACGCCAGGGTGGTCGAGACGGCGACATTTCGCCTCGCGCGCGGAATGCTCACCGCCCTTGTCGGTCCAAATGGCGCCGGCAAGACGACGCTGATGCGTGCCGTCGCAGGCCTCATCGCCGCCGAGGGAACCATCACCATCGACGGACGCGCGCTCGAATCCATGTCGCCCCGCGAGCGGGCGCGCGTGCTGGCTTATCTGCCGCAAGGCGCCGTCTTTCACTGGCCGCTGCGGGTCGATGCGATCGTGACACTCGGGCGCTATCCGCATGGCGACGCGTTCTCGTCACCGACGCCGGATGACCGGCGCGCGGTCGCGGCCGCGCTTGCCGCTACGGCAATCGCCCAATTCGCCTCGCGCCCCGTCACCACCTTGTCGGGTGGCGAACGCGCCCGGGTGGCGCTCGCACGCGCACTTGCCACCCAGGCACCGGTGCTGCTCGCGGACGAACCGACCGTCTCGCTCGACGCACGGCATCAACTTGTCGTGATGCAGTTGCTGCAGGACGCCGCGCGCGCGGGCGCAGCAGTGCTCGCCGTCATCCACGACCTCACGCTCGCTGCGCGCTTCGCCGACCGCGTCCTGATGATGCAGGCCGGACGGGTCGTCGCCGAGGGCGAAACCGCCACAATCCTGCAGCCGGATCGGATTGCGGATATATTCGGCGTGGAACCGGCGATGCTCGAGCTCGATGGCGTGCCATTGCCGCTGCCCCGCCGCCCGCTCTGAACGCCAGATCATATCGCGCACTAACGGCGGCGGCCGAGCGCCCACTCGATCCGGTTCGATATCCGGCGCCGCCAGCTCACGATTTCCGGCCCGGCAAGCTGCAGGCCGACCGTCGAGACGCTGCCGTCCTTCACGCGATGGGCGACCAAGGCCACCGCACCCACCGTGACGGTGGCGCCGGGTGGGGTCTTGCGGCCGAAACGTCGGGCGAAGAAATCGGCCAGCGTCATATCCTTGTTGGCGCCCGGGAATTCGACGCCGTACAGCTCGGACAAGGCCCCCAGCGTCACGTCGCCGCCAACAAAGAAATCGCCGAGCAGACGCGGGTCGGGCGAAGACGGCGGCGGAAGATCGGCAAAGAACCGGTCGAGCGCCTGCGCCTTGTCCGACGGCGCTAGCAGGTACACATGGTCGCCCTCGTGAATGCCGCGCGCCTCTTCCGGGGTGAGCACCCGCCGGTCGCGGACGACGAGTGTGAGCTTGGCCCAGGGCGGCGTGATCCCGCGGCGCAGGAAGGGGCTGCCCGAAACCACCGGATAGCCGACAAGCTCTTGCGCCACCTGGCCCGGCAGCACCAATTCCACGCGCGGACGAAAAACCTCGGGCCGCTTTTTCGCGATGCGCAACCGGCGCGCCGCAAAGGCGATCGACCAGCCCTGAACGAGCAGCGAAACCAGAACGACGACGAACGCCACATCGAAGAAAATTTGCGCCTTGGGCAGGCCGACCAGCAGCGGAATAGAAGCCAGAAAAATCCCGACCGCGCCACGCAAACCGACCCACGAAATAAACAGCCTTTCGCGCAAGCTGAATCCGAACGGTGTAAGGCAAAGAAAGACGGCGGCGGGGCGCGCGATCAGCATCAAGGTGAAGGCGATCGCCAGCGCCGGCAGCAGCCGCTCGGGCAACCGGTCGGGCCAGGCAAGCAGGCCGAGCAGCACGAACATGAGGATCTGGCCAAGCCACGTCGCCGCATCCAGAAAATCAAGCACCGTGCCCTGCGTGCGCGAGGAGCGGTTTCCGACGATCAGCCCGGCCAGATACACGGCCAGGAAACCGGAGGCCTCGAGAATGGCGCTGAAACTGAAAATCACCAGCGCCGCCGTCGCGGCGAACGGCGCGACCAACCCTTGCGGGAGCGAGGCCCGGTTCATGACAAAGGCCACGGCAGCGCCGCCGACCATGCCCACGACCGCGCCGAATGTGGCCTGCCGCGCGAGCAAAGTCGCGACCTCGAAAAGAGGCTTCTCCCCGCCGAGCAGGATTTCAACCAGCACGATGGTGAGAAAGATCGCGATCGGATCGTTGGTTCCGGACTCGACCTCGATCGTGGCACCCACCCGCGGCCGCAGGCGCAGCCCGCGCGAGTGCATCAGGAAGAAGACCGCCGCCGCGTCGGTCGACGCAACGATCGTTCCCAGCAGAAGGCCCTCAAGCCAGGTCAGGTCTACCGCTACGACCGCAGCCGGCGCGACCAGCGCCGCCGTCACCACGACACCCACGGTCGCCAGCATGCCGGCCGGTGCCAGGACGCTGCGAAAGGTCGCGAGCCGGGTCCGCAAGCCACCGTCGAACAGGATCAGCGCCAGCGCCACCGAGCCAACGGTATAGGCCAGCTCGACATTGTCAAAGCGGATGCCGCCGGGCCCGGATTCGCCGGCGAGCATGCCGAGAATCAGGAATACCAGCAGCAAGGGTGCGCCGAACCGCAGCGCAATCAGACTCGACAGAATGCCGGTGAGAATCAGCATCGAACCGAGCAGGATGAGAATGCTGATCGAATCGAGCGCTGCCATCGACGACGTCTCCGCGGTCATTGGTAGCGGTTGCCGACCCGAAGGCAAAGCAAAACCGTGCCGCGGCTACTCCAATTGGAGGCGAGACATCGCCATTTTTGCGCACCTCAGAACGCGACCTTGTCGCCGCCCTTGAGCGAAAGAATTTCGCGCGCCTCGTCAGGGGCGGCAATTCCGAACCCGAGGCCTTCGATAATCTGGCGCGCCTTGGCGACCTGCTCGGCATTCGACTGCGCCAGCGTTCCGGGACCGATCCAGAGCGAGTCCTCCATGCCAACGCGAACATTCCCACCCATTGCTGCCGCCGTCGCCGCTACCGGCAACTGATTGCGCCCGGCGCCAAGCACCGACCAGCGGTAATTTTCGGGGCCGAGCAAACGATCGGCCGTGCGCTTCATATGCAGGACGTCCTCCGGATGCGCCCCGATACCGCCGAGAATGCCGAACACCGATTGAACGAACAGCGGCGGCTTGACCAAGCCGCGGTCGAGGAAATGCCTAAGCGTATAGAGGTGACCGATATCGTAGCACTCGATCTCGAATCGGGTTCCGTTTTCGGCGCACGTGGTCAGGATATATTCGATATCGGCGAAGGTATTCTTGAAGAAGCCCTTGCGCGTGCCTTCCAGGTACGGCTGCTCCCAGGCATGCGTGAACGACTTGAACCGGTCGAGCATGGGATAAAGCCCGAAATTCATCGTTCCCATGTTCAGCGAGGCGACTTCGGGCTTGAAAATCGCTGCCGGGCGCACGCGCTCTTCCACGGTCATGGTCGGAGCCCCGCCGGTGGTGATGTTAACGACCACGTCGGAGCGCTGCTTGATCACCTTGAGAAACGGCAGGAACGCTTCCGGCGTCTGGTCGGGCCGGCCGTCGCTCGGATTGCGGGCATGCAGATGCACGATCGCCGCACCGGCCTCCGCCGCCCCGATCGCTGCATCGGCGATCTGCCCGGCGGTGACCGGAAGATGCGGCGACATCGAAGGCGTGTGGATCGATCCGGTCACCGCACAGGTGATGATGACTTTATGTGCTTTGGCCATGGTCGTGCCCTGTCGCCTCCCTCTGATTACCGGCATTCCCGCCACGAAAGCGGCGTGTCGATTCCGATCTTAGCGCTTTATTAATGATACCTCACAAGATCGCCTTACTTTAAGCCGAAGCCAATATCGACCTGCTTGTCTGGCCGATGGATACGGCCGGGGGCGGGGACCGGCGGGTTGGACGGACGGGGACGTGGTTGCGTTGAGACCGGTAGCGTCATCGATTGTGCTTGCGTTCTGCGCGTTGTCGCTTGCGGCCTGCGCCACGGTGCAGCGCATCCCCTACACCGCGGAAGAGAAATCTGACGCCACCATCCCGGGCTTCGCCGACGCGCGAGTCTGGGCCGACGACCCCAACATCTCCGCGCGCTACGCCGGCATCAATACGCGCCAGCCGGTCATGCTGGCACTGTCGGGCGGCGGCGCGGACGGCGCTTTCGGCGCCGGCTTTCTGGCCGGCTGGAGCGAGCGCGGCGCGCGTCCGCAATTCCATATCGTGACTGGCGCCAGCGCCGGCGCCTTGATTGCACCTTTCGCTTTTCTCGGTCCGGGCTATGACGAAGTGCTACGGCGGGTCTTCGCCAGTGGCGAGATGGAGAACTTCCTCCAGTTCGAAGGCGTCAGCGGCCTGTTCGGAACCGGCCTGTTCAAGGCCGGGCCGCTGCGGGCTCTGATCGCAAAATATATCGACGCGCCCACGCTGGAAGCCATCGCCGCCGAATACCGCGCCGGCCGAAGGCTGTTCATCGTCACCACCGACCTCGATTCCCAGCGCACCGCCATCTGGGACATGGGCAAGATCGCATCGAGCGGCAGCCCGCAAGCGCTCGATCTGTTCCGCCGGGTGATGGAAGCATCCACCAGTATTCCGGGCATCTTTTCGCCGGTGCTGATCGACGTCGAAGCGAACGGAAAGAAATTCGCCGAGATGCACGTCGATGGCGGCGTCACGGCCAATATCCTGGTCGTTCCCGAGGCCATCCTGCTCGCCAAGAAGCCGATCCTTCCCGCTAATGTGAAGCCGAAAATCTACGCGATCCTCAACGGCAAGCTCGGCCCGTATTTCGAGCTCGTCAAACCGAACACGTTCCAGATCGCGGTGCGCGCCTTTGCGACCTCCGTGCGTTCGAATACGCGCAATACGTTGCTCGCCTCCTATGAGTTCGTGAAACGGCGCGGCTGGGAGCTCAATCTTGCCGCCATCGACGACAGCGTTCCCAACCAGGAGAAGCCGGGCTTCGACACCACCTATATGAAAGGCCTGTTCGAATACGGCTATGAGCGCGGGCGCAGCGGCCAGATGTGGCAACGCTCGCCAAACGAACCGGTCGAACAGGAGCGCGCACGCGGGCCGCGCGTGGCAAGCCAGTAACCGGCGTCATGCGCGGGCTTGATCCGCGCATCCATAATTTTTTGAAAGATGGATTGCCGGATCGAGCCTGGCAATGACGGCTATTTTTTCCCCGCCGCCAGAAAGTCGAAATCGCAGCCTTCGTCCGCCTGCTGGACATGCTCCCGATAAAGCCGCGCATAGCCGCGCTGCGCTGTCTGCGAACCCGGCGGGACCTTCCAGGCCTGCTTTCGCCGCGCCAGTTCGGCTTCATCGACAAGCAAATCGATCCTGCGCGCCGCGACGTCGAGCCGGATGCGGTCGCCGTTCTGAACAAGCCCGAGCGGACCACCCGCCGCTGATTCCGGTGCGATATGCAGGACGATGGTGCCGAACGCGGTGCCGCTCATGCGCGCATCGGAAATGCGCACCATGTCTTTCACGCCGCCCTGCGCGAGCTTTTTCGGGATCGGCAAATAGCCCGCTTCCGGCATGCCGGGCGCGCCGATGGGCCCGGCATTGCGCAGCACGAGCACATCGTCCGTTGTCACGTCGAGGGCCGGATCATCGATCCGGTTCGTCATGTCCTCCACGGATTCGAACACGACGGCGCGTCCTTCATGCTGCATCAAGGCGGGTGATGCCGCGGCCTGTTTGATGACCGCTCCGCGCGGTGCAAGATTTCCGCGCAACACGGCCAGGCCGCCCTCTTTCTTGAGCGGATTATTCCGGGATCGGATCACATCCTGGCCGGGAACATTTTCAAACGTCGCGATCGCCTCGCCGAGCGTTCCACCCATCACGTGCCGGGCGTCAAGCGCCAACAGGTCTTTCAGTTCCTGCATCAGGCGCGGAACGCCGCCGGCCTGATGAAAATGTTCCATGTAATGATCGCCGGACGGCTTTACGTCGACGAGGACCGGCGTATGGCGTCCGATATCGTCGAACTCATCGAGCGCGACCGGATGGCGTGTCCGTCCGGCGATGGCGCACAGATGCACGACACCGTTGGTCGAGCCGCCGATCGCCTGCAACATGACGATGGCGTTGCGGAACGACGCCGGCGTCAGGACTTCGGAAGGCGCCGGCCCGCCCTTCTCGGCCATTTCCGCGGCCCGCCGGCCGGTGGTTTCGGCAATCCGCACGCGGTCGGCATGGGTCGCCGGGATGGTCGCGCTGCCCGGCAACGCCAAGCCGAGCACCTCCATCATGCAGGCGATCGTGCTCGCAGTCCCCATGACCCCACAGGTGCCGACCGACGGCACCAGACGCTCATTGGCCACCTCGATCTCGCTTTCGCTCAACCGGCCGCCGCGAAATTCGCCCCACAGCCGCCGGCAATCGGTACAGGCACCGAGCACCTCACCCCTGAAATGGCCGACAAGCATCGGCCCGACCGGCAGCACGATCGCCGGGCGGTCGGCGCTGATCGCGCCCATGACCTGGGCGGGCGTGGTCTTGTCACAGCCCCCGATCAGCACCACCGAATCGACGGGCAGCGCGCGGATCATTTCCTCGGTGTCCATCGCCATCAGGTTGCGCAGGAACATCGAGGTCGGATAGGCAAACGATTCGTGGATCGAGATGGTCGGAAACACCATCGGCATGGCGCCGGCCAGCATGGCGCCGCGCTTCACCGCCTCGATCAGTTGCGGAACGTTGCCATGGCAGGGATTGAAATCGGAATAGGTGTTGGTGATGCCGACGATCGGGCGATCGAGCGCTTCGTCCGAATAGCCCATGGCCTTGATGAAAGCCTTGCGCAGGAACAGCGAAAAGCCTGCATCGCCGTAACTCGTCAGACCCTTGCGTAGCCCTTTTGTCACCTTGCCACCGCGCTTCTTTCGGGCACCATTGGCAGCCAAACGGCGACAAGGTCAATAAGGCAGCATCGGTCCGGCATGGCGCCCCTTCAATTCCTCCTGAATGGCGAATTGCGCTCCGAAAGCGGGGTTTCGCCGTCCATGACCGTGCTGGATTATCTGCGCGGCGTCGCCCGCCTGACCGGAACCAAGGAAGGTTGCGCTGAAGGCGATTGCGGGGCCTGTACGGTCGCCATTGCCGATGGCCGCAGCGGCGCCCCCCGGTATCGCGCCGTCAATTCCTGCCTGATGTCGGTTGCTCAGCTCGACGGATGCTCGCTGCTCACGGTGGAAGGATTGTCGCACAACGGCCGGCTGCATCCCGTCCAGCAGGCCTTGATCGATGCCGACGCGACGCAATGCGGCTTCTGTACGCCAGGCTTCGTCATGACGATGTTCGCGTTTGCCGAAGGCGGCGAGCTTGCCGACGAGGCAACCATTCACGAGACGCTCGCCGGCAATCTGTGCCGCTGCACGGGTTATCGGCCGATCGTCGAGGCCTGTCGCAGGGTCGCGGCAATTGAAAGCGAATCCGCACGCACAGGGTATTCGTTCAAAGCGCTCGGGCCCTGCGAGGAATATTGCGTCGGCGAACAGCACTGGTTCCTGCCGCGCTCGCTGGCAGCGCTAACGGAATTGCGCGCACAGCATCCGCATGCCGTCATTCTCGGCGGCGGCACCGATCTCGGATTGCTCCTGAGCAAGGAGCGCAAGGCGCTGCCGGCGGTCATTCTCACCAGCCGTGTCCCGGACCTGCAAGAGATCGCTGCCCGCGACAATGTTCTCTCGCTCGGCGGCGCCGTCACCTATAGCGAGGCGCTGCCTCATCTCGACTCGCATTTTCCGGCATTCGCCGCGCTCGTGCGGCGGATCGGATCGCGCCAGATCCGCAATCTCGGCACCTTTGCCGGAAATCTCGCCACGGCGTCCCCGATCGGGGATACGACGCCCTGCCTCATGGCGCTCGGCGCCAGCGTCGTGCTCCGCTCCCGCACGCAAAGCCGCACGCTGCCGGTCGAGAGCTTCATCACCGGCTATCGCAAGACCGCCCTGCAGCCGGACGAGATCATCGCGGCGCTCCTCATTCCCTTCCTGCCGGCGGACGAACAATTTGCCGCTTACAAGCTCTCCAAACGGTTCGACCAGGACATTTCGACCGTGGTGGCCGCTTTCCGCTTGCG
>WBUW01000531.1 GCA_008933495.1 Pseudorhodoplanes sp. | reverse complement strand
ATTCCTGCGCGCGCGCGCCGATGACGTGGCGCGCCATGATGGAGGACGAGGCCTGGCCGAGCGCGCAGGCTTTCACGTCATGGGCGAAGTCGGTGACGACGTCCCGCTCCATCTTCAGGTCGACCGTGACGGTCGAGCCGCACAACTTGGAGTGGGCCGTCGCCGACCCGTCCGGCTGCGCCAGGCGGCCGATGCGGGGAATATTTCCCGCCAGCTCGAGGATTCGGTTATTGTAGACGTCGTTGATCATGTCCTGTCGGAAGCCACCCGGTCCCGCTTTGCCGACACGGAGTTGATTGTGTCCGGCCGCCAATCGACTATATAGGGACCTGGCGGGGCAGGGAAAAGCGCCCCGATCGATGGGAATACAGCGTCCCCGCTCCGGAAACGGGCGCGACGCGGCCCACCCGGTGACACCCCCGGCGCAATGCTTGCTGCCGGTCGAACGGAGAGACCGTCATGGACGCCATTCTCAAGCCCTGGCCGAAACCCGTCCTGTCCGAGCACGTGCGCGCGGCACCCAAGGGCGTCGAAAACCGCCCCACGCGCGAGGAGGCGGAAGCCGCCGTGCGCACCCTGATCGCCTATGTCGGCGACGATCCCGCCCGCGAGGGCGTGCTCGACACGCCCAAGCGCGTGGTCGGCGCTTTTGAGGAAATCTATCGCGGCTACCGCGAATGCCCGGTCGAGGTGCTTGACCGGACCTTTTCCGAGATCGGCGCCTATGACGATTTCGTGCTGGTGCGCGACATCGCCTTCCACTCGCACTGCGAGCATCACATGATGCCGTTCATCGGCAAGGCCCATGTCGCCTATCGCCCGGTGGACCGCGTAGTCGGCCTTTCCAAGCTTGCACGCCTGATCGACATCTATGCGCGGCGCCTGCAGACGCAGGAGAAGCTGACCTCGCAGATCGCCACCGCCATCGATGAAATCCTGGCGCCGAAAGGCGTGGCGGTGATGCTGGATGCCGAGCACATGTGCATGTCGCTGCGCGGCGTCGAGAAGCCTGGCGCTTCGACGGTGACGACGCTGTTCCTCGGCTCGTTCCGCGAGGATGCCAACGAGCAGGTCCGCTTCATCAGTTCGGTGCGCGGTCCCCAGCGTTAGCCCGGCCGCCGGTGCGGGCCTGACCCGCGCGTGCGTCGCATTACTGGAAGATCTTGGTCGCCGGGCTGAGCCCGGCCGTGTCCCCTTTGCGAATGGGAGCCTCTCATGCCGCCCGAGGAATCCGGCGCGCGCGCGTCGCCGCAGCAGATTGAAGAAGGCACGGCTTTCGCGCCGGCGTTCGATGCGCGCGGCCTCGTCACCGCCGTCGCCACCGACATCGATAGCGGCGAGGTGCTGATGGTCGCCCACATGAACGACGAGGCTCTGCGCAGGACGATCGAGACCGGCGAGGCGCATTATTACAGCCGCTCGCGCCGGAAGCTGTGGCGCAAGGGCGAGAGTTCGGGACACGTGCAGCGGGTCGTGGAAATGCGCGTGGACTGCGATCAGGACGCGGTCTGGATCAGGGTTGTGCAGGAGGGGCCGGGCGCCTGCCACACCGGCCGCCGCTCGTGCTTTTACCGGAAGGTGACGCGCGGCAAGGACGGTACGGCGCGGCTCGAATTTCACGAAGCCGGCAAGGCGTTCGATCCCGGCGCGGTCTATGGCGCGGGCAGGGTTTAGGCCCGACTTTCGTCGCGGCTCGACGTGCCGCCGTGAATCGACAATGCGCCGCCGCAAGCGGGAGAGACGGGTGCGCATCGCACGATCCGCGCCGGTGCCGAACCGGGATCGATGCTGGCAAGGTGGTCGAGATTAAGCCCGCGTTGGCCGAACAGCGTCAGGTGAATCGGTCGTCCGTGAAGATTTCCGAAGCCGTTGAATTTGAATCGGAAACTGCCGTCTGGTGAGGATGTGATTTGCCGGAAAATGTGATCTGGCGAGCGGATTCCTTGCAAATTCGTTTTGTGATTCTCTCG
>WBUW01000530.1 GCA_008933495.1 Pseudorhodoplanes sp. | reverse complement strand
CTCGACCTGCATCACTTCGAGGTCGGAAATGGCGGTGAGCAGCTTGGGGTCCCAGTTGACGAGGCGCTTGTCCTTGTAGATCAGCCCGGCTCTGTAGAGATCGACGAACACCTTGAGCACGGCCTTCGACAGGCCCTCGTCCATGGTGAAGCGCTCGCGCGACCAGTCGCAGGAGGCGCCGAGCCGCTTGAGCTGGTTGACGATGGTGCCGCCCGATTCCGCCTTCCATTCCCACACGCGCGCGAGGAATTTCTCGCGGCCCATCTCGCGGCGGCCCGGCTGCTGGCGCTCCATGAGCTGCCGCTCGACCACCATCTGGGTGGCGATGCCGGCATGGTCGGTGCCCGGCTGCCAGAGCACGTCTCGCCCGCGCATACGCTCGAACCGGCACAGGATGTCCTGCAGGGTATTGTTGAGCGCATGGCCCATATGCAGGGAGCCGGTCACGTTCGGCGGCGGGATCACGATACAATAAGGCTCCGCCTTGGCGCGGTCAGGCCGGCCGGCGCGAAACGCCTGCGCCGCCTCCCACGCTGACGAAATGCGCCCCTCAACCTCGCCGGGCTGGTATGTCTTGTCGATCATGATGGCTTTCAGGACTCTCGGTTCGCGCGGTAACAAGCCCGGCACCCCGTTGACTGTCAACGCTGATGCGTAAAATCCGCCTTGCCCCGCATTGTCCGCGCCACCATGCGCTGGCCTCCACCCGCCGGAACGGCGCATGAGCGGCGCCACCCCGACCCGGGCGATCGTGTTCCTCGCCTTTGCCGGCTTTGCCAGCCAGGCCATGGTGCGCGTGGCCGATCCGCTCCTGCCGCAGATCGCGCAGGATATCGGCACCACGATCGGCACCGCCTCGGTCATCGTCAGCGGCTATGCCGTGGCCCACGCCACGATGCAGCTTTTCGGCGCCCCGCTCGGCGACCGGTTTCCGAAATACGCCCTCGTCATGCTGCTTTGCATCCTGTGCGCCGGCGCAACGGCGGCGTGCGGCTTCAGCGATTCGCTGACCGCGCTGGCGTTTGCGCGGCTCGCCTGCGGGCTGACCGCCGGGGCGATCATTCCGCTGGCGATGGCCTTCATCGGGGACGCTGTTCCCTACGAACGACGCCAGCCCGTGCTCGGCCGCTTTCTGGCCGGGCAAATTCTCGGCCTCGTCAGCGGGCAGATTATCGGCGGGGTGGTCGGCGACCATTTCGGCTGGCGCACGGTGTTTTTCGTCGTGGCCGGCATTTTCGTGCTTGCCGCCGCGTGCCTGCTGACCGAGTTCCTGCGCAACCCGCTGACGCGCGTCGCCGCGCGCAGCGGCGCCGGCTGGCGCGGCCTCATGTCGGACTATGCCTCGGTCTTCATGCAGCGCTGGGCGCTCATCATCCTGTTCGGCGCGTTCGTCGAGTTCGCCATCATGTTCGGCGCTTTCGCCTATATCGGCGCCGACCTGCATGCGCGCGCGGGCCTGAGCTTCAGCGCGGTCGGCGGCGTGCTCGCCGTCTTCGGGGCCGGCGGCCTCGCCTATGTCATGAACGTGCAGCGGCTCGTCGACCGGCTCGGCCAGATCGGACTTGTCGCGGTGGGCGGGGCGATGATGGCAACGGCCAACATCGCGCTCGCCGTGGCGCCGATCTGGTGGGTTGCATTCGGCGCGATCACGGTGATCGGGCTCGGCTTCCACATGGTGCACAATACGCTGCAGGTGAACGCCACCCAGATGGCGCCGCAGGCGCGCGCGACCGCGCTCGGCGTCTTCTCCTCCGCGCTCTATCTCGGCCAGAGCGCGGGGGTCGCAGCGGCGGCACCGGTGGTCGACCGCTTCGGTGCGGCGCCGGTATTCGCCGGCGCGGCGCTGGCCTGGCCGATCCTGTGCTGGTGGCTGGTGCGAAGGCTGCGGCGGCGGCCGGCGTAAGGAGCGCGGGCCTTTGTTCGCACACATCGACGCGCTCAGACACTCGGTTCGCGCGCGCGCTGTATGATTGGGTGATTA
>WBUW01000529.1 GCA_008933495.1 Pseudorhodoplanes sp. | reverse complement strand
GACCTATACTTGTCGCGTATTCGCACGTTCCGGCAAACGCCGCCCTCCGGCGACTGGAACGGCGTATTCGTCTTCGACACCAAATAGCATCGCTGCAACCGGCCGGGTCGCCTTGCCATGACGCAGAAATTCACGGTTCGGTTCTGGGGCGTGCGCGGCAGCATCCCGTGTCCGGGTCCGGCGACTGCGCGCTTTGGCGGCAATACCGCCTGCGTGGAGGTGCGCTGCGGCGATCGGCTCATCATCTGCGACGGCGGCACCGGCATCCGCGCGCTCGGCGACGAGCTGATGCGCGCGGGCGCCGCGCTCGACGCCGACATCCTGCTCAGCCATTGCCATATTGATCATGTCGGCGGCTTGCCGTTTTTCGCGCCGTTCTATTCGCCCGCGCACCGCTTCCGGCTCTGGGCCGGCCACCTGCTGCCGGCGCTTACGCTCGAGGATGCGCTGCGCAGCCTGATGAGCCACCCGCTGTTTCCGATCGAGGCCGAGGTGTTCCAGGCCGATATCGGTTATCGCGATTTCCGCGCCGGCGAATCGATCGACCTTCGCGGCGGCATCAAGGTGCGGACCGTGCCGCTCGATCATCCCGGCGGCGCCACCGGATACCGCATCGATTTTGCCGGCCGCTCGCTCGCCTACCTGACCGACAACGAAATCCGTCCGGGCGGACCGGACCCCGCGCTTGTGGCGCTCGCCCGCGGCGTCGATCTCGCCATTTACGACTGCGCCTATACCGACGAGGAAATCGGGGCAAAGGCCGGCTGGGGCCATTCGAGCTGGCGGCAGGGCCTGGCGCTGGCGGACGCCGCCGGCATCGGAGCCTTCTGTCTTTTCCACCACGCGCCCGAGCACGACGACGCCTGCATGACGACGATCGCCGCCCAGGCGCAGGCCGCGCGCGCGCGGACCATGACCGCCGCCGAGGGCGACGTCATCGAGTTGTAGTGCATGATCCCGAAAAGTCTGCCGCGGTTTTCGGAAAAGATCATGCTCGAACAGAGAGCTGAAGCGCGATGACGTTTCGACGAGAACTCGTCCCGCGTCAGTGTGAAGCCGTCCGCCAATCCGGCCACGCAGCATGAATGAATTCGATTGCCGATCCGCCGCCGCCGTGAAACTGTTCGGCTCGCCGGGATCGCGATAACAGACGACGCTTTCCACGCTTTGGGGGTTGCAATGGACTTGTCCGGTCTCACGTTCGACGGCGCGCTCAATGAGTTGATCGCGTTCGCGCGATCGAAGATGGACCTTGCCGCATTGTTCGGGGTGATCGGCGCCGGTTTCTTTGTCGCGACCCTCTATGCCAAGACCATGGTCAACCTGCGACTGGCCAACATCGTCAGCAGTTTCTTTTTCATGATGTACGGCTATCTCGCGCCCGCCTTCCCGACCTTCCTGATGTATCTCGGGCTGCTGCCGATCAATCTCGTCCGCCTTTACCAGTTGCGCGGGCTGATCCGCAAAGTGCGCACTTCGGCCCAGGGCGACCTGTCGATGGACTGGCTGAAGCCGTTCATGAAACGGCGCCGTTTCAAGGCCGGCGACATATTGTTCCGCAAGGGCGACCGTGCGATCGAAATGTTCTATACCGTGAGCGGACGCTTCCTGGTCCCCGAACTGGGCGTCGAACTGCCGCCCGGCCGCCTGATGGGCGAACTCGGGTTTCTCACGCCCGACAGCCGCCGCACGCAAAGCATCGAATGCATCGAAGGCGGCGAGGTGCTCACCGTCACCTATGACAAGATTCTGGAACTGTATTTCCAGGACCCGGACTTCGGGTTCTATTTCCTCAAGCTGACGAGCGAGCGCCTGCTGCAAAACATTGCGCGGCTCGAAGACATCGTCGAGCGCCAGAAGCAGCAATTGGTCGCCGCCGGCCTGCGGCCGGTGAGCTGAGGCCGCGGCGAACGCGCTTACATCAGCACGGGCAGCCCGCCGGCGGCAACGCCCGCCGCCGAAGCCATGCCGTCGGCTGCGGCGC
>WBUW01000528.1 GCA_008933495.1 Pseudorhodoplanes sp. | reverse complement strand
CCTCACCTCCACCGGCCCCAGCGCCTGGAGCCGGGCGAAGCCCAGCGCCCATGCCACACGGCGTCGGGCGCGACCGTCCCGAATCCTCGATTAGCGGAATCGAGGAAGACCGGCGCCGTCGTGCGGGACTGCCGTCGGCTGGCACAACGGCGCCGCCGCCGGATACTGCGCCGCGGACGCCGCCGCTAGCGGCAAAGCCGCCGGCCGCATCGCCGGCGCCGATGCCCGGCGAGTCTCCACGCCGCACGGCGCCCGGTTCCGGCGTCGGTGCCGGGCCGGCACCAGGCGGCATTCGTATCGATCCGGTACCGGAGCGCACCGAAACGGCAGACGATCTCGCCGGGATTCGGCGCAATATCCTGCGCGGACGCGACGCGAATTACTGATCTTGCCTGCGGAGATGGAAGCCGATTTATCGGCCGGCACGCTTGCGCCGCCCATTGCAGGCATGCTCGCAACAGACCGGCCTTGCGCCGGGCGTTATGGCTGGCAGATTTTACGAGCGTTGACCGTCGTGGTCAGTCAATTCAGCCGCTTGAGGTCTTCGTCGGCGGCGCGAGACTCGATAAAATCCTCCGGGCAGGTTTCAACAGCCGCACGGAGTTCCTTGACCGCCTGGTCCTTGAGGTCGCGCATCAGTTGCAGGGCGCCGACATAAAAATGCGCCTCGCAGCGCTCGGCCGGCTTGGTGGCTTCCTTCTGAAGCGTTTCGGTGGTCTTTTTCCCGAGAAACACCTCGATAATGGGGTAGGGCCAATCTGCCGGCTTCAATGTGCCAATGGCCTTGCCGAATTCCTCCGCCGCCTTGCCGTTGCCGGCGCGGGCGGCGGTCAGAAACTGGAAGAGCAGCGAATACGCGTTAGCCTGCCGATCATTGACCTGCCTGAAATCGTCGGCTGATTTGGCGAAGTCGCCCATGTAATAGCGCAGCAGCGCGCGATCGCCGTAAGCCAGTACGAAATCCGGCTGCAGCGCGATCGCCTGATTATAGTCGCCGAGCGCATTCGTATAATTGCGTTGCGCGCGGTGGAAGTCGGCGCGCGCCTTGTAGAGCGTCGGAACCGTCGGATTGCCGGCAATCGCGGCGTCGAGGTCGGCGAGCGCGCCGGTGCGGTCGCCCTTGCGATTGCGGATCGTGGCGCGGCTGAGATACGCGGCGGCATGAGCGGGATCGATTCGTATGGCCTCGCCATAGGCCGATAGCGCCGCATCCAGGCGCTCTTTGCGCGCGTGGAGGGCGGCTTTCGCGCTCCAGGCCGCGCTGGCATAGCGCTTCTCGCCGAGTTCTATCACGCGATCATAGTCGGCCAGCGCGCGTTCCTCCTCGCCCTTGCCGGCAAACAGCAATGCGCGCTCGAGATAAAGGCCGGGGCGTTTCCCGTCGAGCCTGATGGCTGAAGCAAAATTCGCCAATGCCTCATCCTGATTGCCTTTGGTGACGTTGATGCGTGCCTTCATGCTCCAGGCCAGCAAGGCGAGCCCGCCCGCATTGTCGGCATCGAGCTTGATCACCCGATCAAGGTCGGCAACGGCTTCGGCGTCGTTCTTTCTGTCGTTCAGGCAGATCGCACGTCCGATCAACACCGTGGCGCGATCAGGGGCAATTCTGACGGCCTGGTTGTAGTCGGGCAAAGCGCGCTCGCACTGTTCGCCGTCGCGCAGGATGTCGGCGCGCGCCTCGTAAGCCGGCGCAAAACCGGAATCGAGATTGATTGCTTCGGTAAGGTCGGTCGTTGCACGCTTGCTGTCGCCCTTGGCCTTCCAGGCGAGCGCGCGAAAAGTCAGTGCAACGGCGCGCCGGTGAGCCGATTCGCGAATCTCGATGTTGAGAAGCCGTGTGCAGGCGAGAATGGCGGGGTCGGCGTTTTTGTTTCGCGCCGCGCCTCGACAGGTGGCGAGGTCGGCTTGCGGTTCATTCTGTGCGAGGGCGGTGGTTCCCGCCGGCAGGCCCAAGATGGCGCTGCCCAGGAGGAAACAAAATCGAA
>WBUW01000527.1 GCA_008933495.1 Pseudorhodoplanes sp. | reverse complement strand
AGCCTGACCCGCGCATCCGTCGCAAAAAAGAAGAGTCGTCTCAAGATGATGGATTGCCGGGTCAAGCCCGGCAATGACAGTGCGGACAGGTCGAGATCAAACACGCTTGGTATCAGGCCGCCAGCGCCTTCTCCACCAGCCGCACCCAGTAGGACGCGCCGACCGGAATGATCTCGTCGTTGAAGTCGTAGGCCGGATGATGCAGTCCGGCACTATCGCCATTGCCGACAAAGATGAAGGCGCCCGGGCGCGCTTCCAGCATGAACGAAAAATCCTCCGCCCCCATCACCGGCAGCACGTTGGTGTCGACGTGGCTGTCGCCGACGATTTCGCGCGCGACCGATGCCGCGAACGCCGCCTGGTCGGGATGGTTGCGCGTCACCGGATAGCTGCGGGTATAGGTCAGCGCGGCCCTGGCGCCGTGCATGCGCGCAGTGCCCTCCACGATTTCGCGGATGCGGGTCTCCACCAGGTCCTGCACGTCCGGCGTCAGGCTGCGCGCGGTGCCCCGCAGCAGCGCCTTCTGCGGAATGACGTTGTTGGTGGTGCCGGCCTGGAACAGGCAGATCGACACCACCGCCGAATCGAGCGGGTCGACATTGCGTCCCACGATCGACTGGAGCTGGGTCACGATCTGCGCGCCGATCAGCACCGGGTCGATCGTAAAGTGCGGGCGCGCGGCGTGCCCGCCCTTGCCCTCGATCTCGATCGAAAGATGGTCGGCGGCCGCCATCATCGGACCCGGCCGGATGGCGAATTCGCCGGCCGCAATGCCCGGATAATTGTGCATGCCGTAGACTTCCTCGATGCCGAAGCGCGTCATCAGACCGTCGTCGATCATCGCCTTGGCGCCGGCCCCGCCCTCTTCCGCCGGCTGGAAAATGACCACCGCCTGGCCCGAGAAATTGCGCGTCTCGGCGAGATAGCGGGCGGCCCCCAGCAGCATGGCCGTGTGCCCGTCATGGCCGCAGGCGTGCATCTTGCCGGCAACCGTCGAGGCATAGGACAAACCGGTCGCTTCCTCGATCGGCAGCGCATCCATGTCGGCGCGCAGCCCGATCGTCTTGCCGCGCGGCGCGCGCTTGCCCTTGATCACGCCGACGACGCCGGTGCGCCCAATCGCCGGCACCACCTCATCGCACCCGAACGCCTTGAGCTTCTCGGCCACGCTCGCGGCGGTGCGGTGCACGTCGTATTCCAGCTCGGGATGCCGATGCAGGTCGCGCCGCCAGGCGATGATGTCGGAATGGAACTCGGCGATGCGGTTGACGACGGGCATGGGGCGGACTCCGGAACGTGGCCAGAAATGGTCGAAAGCGCAACCAAGAGTCGGACGTTAGGAAATTTGCCGCGCGCTGGCGAGACCAATGATCGACCGCGCACGCAACGCGCCGCACGGCGGAACGCGGGCGCCGCCACGGCGTTGCCGCTCGGAAGGCGTACCCGTCCATGGCGCGATCCGGGCCGCACGGCGGGCCGGCCTGCTCGGGCGCGCGGCCGGCCCGGTCAATGCGAGCCGGCGAAAACGACGCCGCACCGCGTGCGGACAATGCCCACGCGCCGCCGACCGGGTCGCACCGTCCGGCGGCCTGTCTCCGATCCTCACTTCGGTCTCCGATCGTCACTATTGACCGCGCGGAGAGCGGCCCCTACACAGCGCCCTGAAGGAGCGCGTAGCTCAGATGGTAGAGCACCTGACTTTTAATCAGGTGGTCCTGGGTTCGAGTCCCAGCGCGCTCACCACGCTCAAAATTTCGTGCGTCGCCGGCGGCCTTCGCAATTGCAATATGCCGCGAAAATTTCACTAAACGTAAACACACGCGTCTTACCAGCGCCACAGACTGCGCGTAACCTGCGTTCATTGGCGACTCGTGAAACCACGCGATTCAGGGAGGACGGCCATGCGTATCGATTCCGCGACGCAGACGGGTGTGACCGTCAGCAACCTGTTCGGGCGCCCGCATTGCCCGCAATGCGGCGAGATGCT
>WBUW01000055.1 GCA_008933495.1 Pseudorhodoplanes sp. | reverse complement strand
TGCCGACCCTGATGGGTGCGGTGCTGCTCGGCGTGTTCTCGGTTTTTCTCGGACTGGCAACCTACGGCGTCGAGCCGGCGGCGGTGTTTTCGGGCCCGGCGACGGTGTTTGCGACCGTGCGCGGCTACAATGTCGCGCTCGGCATGATCGGGCTGGCGATCGCCGGCGGGCTGTTCATCGTGCCGGCCTTCGCCGCCGTGCAGGCCTGGGCGGGGGCGGACCGCCGCGCGCGGGTGATCGCGGCCGTCAACGTGCTCAACGCGCTGTTCATGGTGTCGGCCACCCTGCTCCTCGCCGCCCTGCAGACCGCCGGGGTGACGACGCCGCAGCTCTTCCTGGTTCTCGGCCTGCTCAATTTCGCCGTCGCCGTGGCCATCGGCTTCACGATGCCGACCCGGCCGTTCAACGATTTCCTGCTGATTCTCTATCGGGCGATTTTCCGCACCGAGGTGAAGGGGCTCGAAAATCTCCATAACCTTCCGCCCAACAGCATCATCGCGCTCAATCATGTGAGCTTTCTCGATGCCGGGATTGCCATGGCGCTGCTCGGCATCGATCCGATTTTCGCCGTCGACACCAACATGGCCAAGAAATGGTGGGTGCGGCCGTTCGTGCGGCTGACGCGCGCGCTGCCGATCGATCCGTTCAAGCCGATGGCGACGCGCACCCTGATACACGCGGTGCAGCAGGGCAATACGCTGATCATTTTCCCGGAAGGCCGGCTCACCGTCACCGGCTCGCTGATGAAGGTCTATGACGGCGCCGCGCTCATTGCCGACAAGTCGGACGCCACCATCGTGCCGGTGCGCATTGACGGACTGGAGCAGTCGCCGTTCACGCGCCTGAACAAGGACCAGGTTCCGCGCCGGCTGTTCCCGAAAGTGCGCGTGACCGTGCTCGAACCGGTCAAGCTCTCGGTCGATCCCGAACTGCGCGGCAAATTCCGGCGCCAGGCGGCGGGTGCCGCCCTGTACGAAATCATGTCCGATCTCGTTTACCGCACGACCTCGATCGACCGCACGGCGGTGCAGGCGCTGATCGAGGCGGCCAGGATGCACGGGATGCGGCGCGTCGCGGTTGAGGATACGGTGACCGGCCCGCTCACCTACAAGCGCTTCCTGCTCGGCGTGCGCATTCTCGGCCGCAAGCTTATGGGTCTTGCGCCGGAGGGCGCGGCGGTCGGCGTCATGCTGCCGAATTCCAATGGCGCGGCGGTCACCGTGTTCGGCCTGATGTCGGCGGGTCGCGTGCCGGCCATGATCAATTTCACCGCCGGCGCGGCCAACGTCCTCTCCGCCTGCAAGGCCGCGCGGGTGACGACCATCGTGACCGCGCGCGCCTTCATCGAGCGCGGCAAGCTCGATGCGCTGGTCGAGAAATTGTCGGCCGAGATGAAGTTCGTTTTTCTCGAAGACGTGCGCGCGACGATCGGGCTGGTCGACAAGCTGGGCGCCCTGTTGACCTGCAACAATCCGCTCGTACACCGCCGGCCGGACGACTGGGCCGCGATCCTGTTCACGTCCGGCTCCGAGGGCACGCCCAAGGGCGTGGTCCTGTCGCATCGCAACATGCTGACCAATGCCGCGCAGGCGAAGGCGCGCATCGATTTCGGCCGCACCGACGTCGTGTTCAACGTGCTGCCGATGTTCCATTCGTTCGGGTTGACGGTCGGCACCGTGCTGCCGCTCGTCTCCGGCGTGCGGATATTCCTCTATCCGTCGCCGCTGCATTACCGGACCGTGCCGGAACTGATTTACACGTTCAACGCCACCATCATGTTCGGAACCGATACGTTCCTGAACGGCTATGCGCGGGTTGCCAACCCTTACGATTTCCGCTCGCTGCGCTACATCCTGGCCGGCGCCGAGCCGATCCGCGAATCCACGCGCCGCGTCTATCTCGAAAAGTTCGGGCTGCGCATCCTCGAAGGCTACGGCGTGACCGAGACCGCGCCGGCGCTCGCGCTGAACACCCCGATGTTCAACAAGTTCGGCACCGTCGGCCGCCTGCTGCCGGGCATGGAAGCGCGCCTGGAAGCGGTGGAGGGCGTGCACGAGGGCGGGCGGCTTTACGTGCGCGGCCCCAACGTCATGCTCGGCTATCTGAAAACCGACAAGCCGGGGATGCTGGAGCCTCCGTTGGAGGGCTGGCACGACACCGGCGACATCGTCGAGATCGACAAGCAGGGCTTCATCACGATCAAGGGCCGCGCCAAGCGCTTCGCCAAGGTCGGCGGCGAGATGGTGTCGCTCGCCGCGGTGGAAACGCTGGCCGGCGAATTGTGGCCCGAACACGTGTCGGCGGTCGCCGCCGTGCCGGATGCGCGCAAGGGCGAACGCCTGATCCTCTTCACCCAGCGGCACGACGCCAGCCGTGCCGATTTCATCGCATTCGCGCGCGAACGTCATGCTTCGGAACTGATGATTCCGTCCGACGTGGTCGTGATGGACAAGCTGCCGCTGCTCGGCAGCGGCAAGCCCGACCTGATGGCGATCGCCCAGCTCGCGAAAGAACGCGCCGCACGTTCCATGCGCACGCCGGCGGCGATCGCCTGATATTTTCCGGAATTGGCTGAACGCCGGATTGCTCGGGCGGCGCGTACCGACCGCAATCCGTCAAACTTTATTCAAGGTTACCGATGCGTTGAATGAGGTACGACATCTTTCATAAACGATAGCCATTCAACCAATCTTCAGCATAGGGACAGAACCCCGGTCCGCTTCACCAAATCAATACTACCGCAGTCCGATAGTGCGCCCGACAAGAAAGTTAAAGAACTTTCGTAATTGGGAACAGCGTCGTGCGTACCTCGACCATCGTGATGATCGCGTTTGCCGTCGTGTTCGGCCTGCTCGCGGTTTTCGTGGCGCAGTCCTGGCTCAGCAGCCAGGCGGAAATGCGCATGCGCAATCTCGAAGCGCAAAAGAAAACCGTTCCGACGCGCACCATCGTGGTCGCCGGCAAGTCGCTGCGCTTTGGCGCCGAGCTTTCTTCCGGCGCGGTGCGCGAGATTCCCTGGCCGGAGCAGGCGATCCCGGCCGGCGCGTTCGCGACCATCGCCGACCTGAGCAAGGACGGCCGGCGCGTCGTCCTGTCGCCATTCGAGGAAAACGAGCCGATCCTGCGCTGGAAAATCACCGGGCCCGGGCAGCGCGCCACGCTCTCGGCCATGCTGCGCGACGGCCTCAAGGCGGTGACCGTGCGGGTGAATGACGTCGAAGGCGTCGCCGGTTTCGTCCTGCCCGGCGACTATGTCGATGTCGCGCTCACGCGCCAGTCCGACAAGTCGGCCGGCAGCACCGACATCATCCTGCAGAATGCGCGCGTTCTTGCCGTCGACCAGAATGCCGACGAGCGGGTGGAAAAGCCCGCCGTGGCCAAGGCGGTGACGCTTGAAGTCGATACCACGGGCGCTCAGAAGATTGCGCTCGCCGCGTCGATCGGGACGATTGCGCTCGTGCTGCGCAAGGCCGGCGAGGCCGGTTCCGAATTTACGCGCCGCATTTCGCTCAACGACCTGAGCGCGCCGAGCGCGCCGGTCGCCAAGAACGTTCCGGTGAATGCCAACGTCACGACCGTTGCCGTGACGCGCGCGGCGAACCGCCAGGAATACAGCGTGCCGGTGGAAGACAAGGCGGCCCGCCCGGCCGATCCGAAGGGGGAGACGGTCGGGCGCAGGTGAACGGGGAATAAGGGTGGGGAGAGTGTCGTGAAGAACAAAAGTTTCGCAGCGGTCGCAACAGCGCGATGCGCGCAAGATGCAAAAAGCCCGCGGCGCCGCGCTGCGGGTCTGTATGCCTTTGCGGCCACGATCGCCGCCTCGGTCGCGATTCTCGCCTGCGGCGCGCTCGTTCCGGCGGGGACCGCCGAAGCGCAGATCAATCGCATTATTTCAATCGGCGGCGCCAAGCGCACGGCGATGATCACCGTGACCATCGGCAAGACCGAGGACGTGCGCACCGACAACAGCTTTGTCGAACTGCAGGTCGGTGATCCGGAAGTCGCCGACGTCAACCCGCTCACCGACCGTTCGCTCTCGATCCTCGGCCGCAAGAGCGGCACCACGCGCGTGACTGCCTATGGCGAGGGCCGCAAGCCGATTGGCGTCTTCGACGTCGAGGTCACGCACGACACCTCGATGCTGTCGGCCACGCTCGCCAAGCGCTTCCCCTATGCGAAGCTCAAGGTCAGCTCGGTCAACGGCCGGATCATGCTGACCGGCACCAGCCCGGATGCGGTCACGCTCGACAAGGCGGTCGCCATCGCCAGGCAATTCGGGCCGGAGGTCATCAATTCGGTTTCGGTCATGCAGCCCCAGCAGGTGATGCTGGAAGTGCGCTTCATCGAAGCCAACCGCGAGGCCGGACGCGAGCTCGGCGTGCAGTGGAACTCGTCCGGAAACCGTTACCTCGCCAATATCGGCAACCGCACGGCGGCCTCGCAATTGCCGGTCACGCCGACCGGATCGAGCGTCTGGAAACAGCCGGGCGTCACCGCCGGCGGCCAGAACGTCAAATCGAGCGAACTGCCGATCTCGCCGGTGGTTGCCGCCGGCGTGCTGTCGGGGACGGCACCGTTCGGATTCCTGATCGGAAAGCTGATTGCCGGCGGCCTGTCGGCCGACGTGCTGGTCAATGCGCTCGAACAGAAAGGCATGGCACGCTCGCTCGCCGAGCCCAATCTTGTCGCCTTGTCGGGCGACACCGCGAGCTTCCTGGCCGGCGGCGAGTTTCCGGTGCCGGTGCCGGGATCGCTCGGCACCGTCTCGATCGAGTACAAGCGTTACGGGGTGGGTCTTGCATTCACGCCGACCGTGCTCGCCGACGGCGTCATCAACATGAAGATCGAGCCGGAGGTCAGCCAGCTCGACACCAGCAATCCGGTCCAGGTCGCCGGCATTTCGGTGCCGCCGCTGATCGTGCGCCGTGCCTCGACGACGGTGGAGTTGCGCGACGGCCAGAGCTTCGTCATCGGCGGCCTGCTGCAGAGCCAGGGGCAGACCGCGCAGCAGCAATTGCCGTGGCTCGGCGACATCCCGGTGCTCGGCCTGCTGTTCCGCTCGGCCGCCTACCAGAAGAACGAGACCGATCTTGCGATCATCGTCACCCCGCGCCTGGTGCGGCCGGCGCGGCCCGGCGACAACATCCGCACGCCGCTCGACAACACGCTGCCGCCGAACGACGTCGATTTCTTCCTGATGGGCAAGCCGGAAGTCACGCCGCAAATGGCGAAGGTGGCGGCTGGCGCCGACCGTCCGATGACCGGACACATGCTGGACCTGCCGGCGGGAGGGGCCTATGTCTCGGTCAAGAACTGACCGCCTGCTGCGCGCCGCGCTGCTTGGCGGCAGTGTTGTGCTGGCGGGCTGCTCCGACATCTATTTCGACCGCCGTGAAACAATCGTGCCGGCCGCCGGCGATGCCATCGCGGCAAACCGCGTCACGCACATGGTCGATCCCTGGCCGCCGGCGAGCGCGGACCGCAATATCGCGTTCAACGGCGAGAAGATGCAGGCCGCGGTCGAGCGCTATCGTTACGGCCGCGTGATTCCGCCGGTCAATGCCACGACGAGTTCCGTCGCCTACCAGCAGGCGGCCCAGCAGGCCGGCTCGACCCAGACCGCGACCACCAACGCATCGACCCCGGCCGCCCCGCCGCCGGCCGCCGTCGCCGGATTCGGAAAACCGTAAGGACAGTCGATGCGCCTCAATCGCACACCGGCCGCACCGATGAAAACCTGCGTCGTCGTCCTGACTGCGGACGCCGGCTTTGAACACATGGTGCGCACGACGTTCAGCGCCTCGCCGCAAATCGACCTGCGCATCATATCGGCCACTGTGGCCGGCGCCGGCGACAAGATCGATGTCAACGGGGCCACGGTCGTCGTCATCGACCTTGATGCCCGCCGCGACGACGAGATGGCCGCGATGCAGCGGCTCATGGCGCGCACCGGCGGCTGGCCGCCGGTGGTCGTGATCACCCAGACCTTCGACGCCGACGTCGCGCGCACGCTGTTGCAGATGCGGGTCGCCGACTTCCTGGTCAAGCCGGTGTCGGCGGTCGAACTGGTGCGCACTTGCGCGCGGGTGGCGCATCCGGTCGCCAGCGAAACGACCGAGGCCGAAATCTATACTTTCCTCGCCGCGGTCGGCGGCGCGGGCGTGACCACGCTTGCCATCCAGACCGCGCTGCTGTTGCTCGCAAGCGGCCCGCGCGGCCGCTCGTCGACCTGTCTGGTCGATCTCAATTTCCAGCACGGTGCCTGCGCCGATTATCTCGATCTCGAACCGCGGCTCGATATCTCGGAAATCGAGCCGAGCCCGGACCGGCTCGACCGGCAATTGCTGGAGGTGATGACGTCCTATCATGCCTCCGGCCTGGCGGTGATCGCAGCGCCGAATCACCCGGCCGAGATGCGCTCGTTCGACCCCGACGTGGTGACCCGCCTGCTCGATCTGGTGTCGACGCATTTCGATTACGTCGTGATCGACATGCCGCGCACCTGGTTCTCGTGGACCGACAGCGTACTGCTCGGTTCGAACAAGCTTTTCATCGTCAGCGAAATGACCGTTCCCGGTATCAAGCACGCCAAGCAGCTCGTGGAGGCGATCCGCGAGCGCATGACCGAGGGGCCGTCGCCGCAGGTGATCGTCAACCGGTTCGAGCAGCGGCTGTTCACGACCGGGTTGACGAAGAAAGATATCGAGAACGCGCTCGGCAAGGACTTCGTGGCCGTGGTGCCGAACTTCTACCGGCTCGTGCGCGAGGCGATCGATCGCGGCGTTCCGCTCGAAGAAGTCAAGCGTGGCAACAAGATCACGCGTGAACTGAAAAAGCTGATCGCTCCGGCGCCAGTCAAGGACGCCGCGCCCAAGCCGCAGCCGGAGGCGAAAAAGCTCAGCCTCTCGCTCGCGCGGTAAGGCTCGTCAGGACGGGAGCGTGCGCACATGACCAGACCAGGCATGGCCGGACGGTTCTCGGCGCGGCGTCCGGCGCCCGAGCCCGCCCCTTTGCCTGAAGAGGAGCCGCAGACGCTCGGCGGCATCTCCTGGACGGTGTTTCCGGACGAACCGGTGCGCGAAGCGGCCGCCCCGCAGGCCGCCAAATCCAATCCGCTGCTGACCGAAAAATTCCTCGACGCCAAGGTGCGCCTCCACCGCCGGCTGCTCGAAGAAATCAACCTGTCGGCGCTCGAAAAGCTGCCCGAAGAGCAGATGCGCGAACAGGTGCAGCAGATCGTCAGCCAGTATGTGGTGAACGAGCGCCTGGCGCTGAACAAGCACGAGCTGCATGAGTTCGTCGCCGAAATCATCGACGAAATGACCGGCCTCGGGCCGCTCGAACCGCTGCTGAAAGACCCCTCGATCAGTGACATCCTGATCAACGGCCACGAGAACACCTATGTCGAGCGCGGCGGCCTGCTCGAGCCGGTGGCCTGCCGATTCAAGGACGAGGCGCATCTGTTGCGCATCGTCAACAAGATCGTCTCGGCGGTCGGGCGACGGGTCGACGAATCGCATCCGCTCTGCGACGCGCGCCTGCTCGACGGTTCGCGCGTCAACGTGGCGGTGCGTCCGGTCGGCGTCGATGGCCCGCTGGTTTCGATCCGGAAATTCTCCAAAAAGCCGTTCAATCTGAGCAAGCTGGTCGAGATCGGCGCGCTGCGCCCGCAGATGGCGGAGCTGCTCGCGGCGGCGGTGAAGGCGCGCGTGACCACCATCATCTCCGGCGGCACCGGCTCCGGCAAGACCACCATGCTCAACGCGCTGTCGGCCTTCATCTCCGACAAGGAGCGCCTGATCACGATTGAAGACGCGGCCGAACTGCAATTGCAGCAGCCGCACGTCGCCCGCATGGAAACGCGCCCGCCCAACATCGAAGGCAAGGGCGAAATCCGCCAGCGCGAGCTCGTCAAGAACGCGCTGCGCATGCGGCCCGAGCGCATCATCCTCGGCGAGTGCCGCGGCGAGGAAGCCTTCGACATGCTGCAGGCCATGAATACCGGCCACGAGGGATCGATGGCCACGATCCATGCCAACAATCCGCGCGAAGCGATCTCGCGCCTCGAACAGCTCATCGGCATGGCCGGGCTGCCGATGACCGTGACCTCGATCCGTAGCCAGATTTCGGCGGCCATTCGCATGATCGTGCAGTTGCAGCGGCTGTCGGACGGCAAGCGGCGCGTGACCAGCATCGCCGAAATCACCGGCATGGAAGGCGACATCGTGCAGATGCAGGAAATCTACAAGTTTGTGCGCACGTCGACCTCCGAAGACGGCACGGTGCACGGCCATTTCCAGGCGACCGGCGTGCGCCCGCGCTTCCTGTCCGATCTGATCGCGCGCGGGATCAAGATTCCCGGCAGCTATTTCGATCCCAGCCAGCCGCTGTGACGCCCATGTCCTTCGATATCGATCCTGTTTTCGTCTTCTACGGGTTTGCGGCGGTCTCGGCGATCCTGTTCGTCGAGGGCATCTATCTCTTGTTCTTCTCGGCGTCGTCCTACCGCAGCCGCATCAACCGCCGCCTGCAATTGATGAACAACCAGCCCGATCGCGAAGGCATCCTGGTGCAATTGCGGCGCGAGCGCGGACTGACGAGCGGCGGCGACTACCGGCTGCCGATCGTGTGGTTCAACCGCCTGCTGCTGCAGTCGGGGCTGACCATCGGTTTCACGAAGCTTGCACTGTCAGTCATGGCAGGCGCCGTGCTCACGTTTGCGCTCGTGGTCATGCTTCACGGCGATTTGCTTTATGCCGCGCTCGCCATGCTGCTCAGCGCCACGCTGGTTCCGATCCTCGTCCTGAAATTCCTGCGCGGCCGCCGCCGCAAGGCGTTCGGCGCGCAATTCCCGGATGCCATCGACATCATCGTGCGCTCGCTGCGGGCCGGCCATCCGGTGCCGATCGCGATCACCATGGTCGGCCGGGAATTGCCCGATCCGGTCGGCACCGAGTTCGGCGTGGTCGCCGACGAAATCACCTACGGTGCCGATCTCGAAACCGCGATGCGCAACCTGTTCTATCGCGTCGGCCAGGAGGACCTGCCGCTGTTCGTCACCGCCGTCGCGATCCAGGGGTCGACCGGCGGCAATTTGAGCGAAATCCTGGAAAACCTTTCCGCCGTGATCCGCCAGCGCTTCAAGATGCGGCGCAAAATCCGCGCGCTTGCCTCGGAAGGCCGCGCGTCGGCCATGATCCTGTCCTCGCTGCCGATCGCGATGTTCGGCATCATCCAGTTCGTGGCGCCGGATTTTTACGCCAGCGTCTGGCACGAAAGCATCACCAAGGTCGCACTCGGCACCGCCGTCTGCTGGATGGGCGTCGGCAATTTCATCATGTACCGCATGGTCAATTTCAAGATCTGACAATGCAGCCCGCGTTCGACATATTCGGCGACAGCGCATCCATGATGCTGACGTTGCTCGTCTTCCTGGCGAGTGCGACGCTTGCCTTCTCGCTCATGGCCGTGCTGCGGGTGCGCGGCTCGATCAAGCGCCGGGCGGCCGGAATCAGGAGCGGCGGGTTCGACGGCGAGACCGGCGGCGCGCGCTCGATCCGCGGCTCCAGCATGAAGGCGGCGCAGCGCGTCGTCGAATACACCACGCGCCACTACGCCGCCGGCGACGGCAAGGACATGAAAATCCTGCGCCAGCGCCTCGTGCGCGCCGGCATCTTCGATTCCTCGGCGGTTGCCTATTTCTTCCTGGCGCGCACCGGGCTCGCCGTCGGGCTTGCGCTGGTGGCATTCTTCTTTGCGCCGGCGGAGCCGGGATCGTCGAGCTACTGGATGATGATCGGCGCCGCCGGTGTATTCGGCTATGTCGGTCCGAGCGTCTATCTCGACCGCCGCATCGCCGCCCGCCGCGACGAGCACCGCGCGGGTTTCCCCGATTTCATGGACCTCCTGGTCGTTTGCGCGGACGCCGGCCTGAGCATGGAGGCGGCGCTCGACCGGGTCGGCCGGGAGCTCGGCGACAGCTACCCGTCGCTGACCGCGAACATTCATATCGCCACGCTCGAAATCCGCGCCGGCCGCCCGCTGACCGAGGCGCTGGATCATCTCGCCGACCGGCTGGGCCTTGAGGAAGCGCGCTCGTTCGCAACCCTGATCCAGCAGTCGGACGAACTGGGATCGAGCATCACCGAGGCGCTGCGCGTCTATTCCGACGACATGCGCCACAAGCGCCTGTCGAGCGCGGAGGAGAAGGCCTACAGCCTGCCGACCAAGCTCTCGCTGCCGATGATGATGTGCATCTTCCCGGTGCTGTTCGTGGTCATTCTGCTGCCGGTCGCCGTGCGTATATATACCGGTAACTATTAAGGCCGGACCGGCATGCGCCCGCCCGGCGAGAAATCCTTAACCCTCCTCACCTAGCTTGACCCGGCAGGCCATGCGGATGGCCGGCAGCCGTACCTTCTTGCCCGGCTGCAGGCCGGCCCCGTTGCGCCGGGAGTAGGTGATGCGCGTGGGAGCGGTCAGAGCGGCGATCATCTGTGTGGCGGGCCTCGGCCTGCTCGCCGGCTGCGAGACCGCGAACAATGGCCTGGCCGCGGGGAACGGCGAGGAGACCACCGGCTCCATTGCCGTGCCGGTGACCGGACCGGGCCCCGGGCAGACGCCGGCCTCCACCGGCGTGCTCGGCGACGATCCCAAGGACGACCTCAATCTCGGCAAGAAGCATTATCGCGAGAACAGCTTCGGGCTGGCCGAACAGCATTTCCGGCGGGCGGTCGAATTGGGACCGAACAGCGTGGAGGCGTGGGTCGGGCTTGCCGCCTCTTACGACAAGTTGCGCCGCTTCGATCTGGCGGACCGCGCCTACGGACAGGCGTTGCGGCTGGCGGGACCGACGCCCGAAATCCTGAACAACCAGGGCTATTCCTATCTCCTGCGCGGCGACCGCCGGCGCGCGCGCGCCAAGCTGCTGGAGGCGCAAGCCAAGGATCCCGGCAACCCTTACATCCAGAACAATCTCGATC
>WBUW01000054.1 GCA_008933495.1 Pseudorhodoplanes sp. | reverse complement strand
CGCCGGCTTGACGCCCAGGGCGTTGCCTTTGCACTGCGGCATCGCTGGCGCGGATGGGACGGCGAGGGGCGCCTCGTGTTCGATACGCCTGAAGGCGCGAAGGCCGTCGCCGCAGACGCCGCGATCCTGGCGCTCGGCGGCGCGAGCTGGCCCAGGCTCGGCTCCGACGGCGCATGGACCGCGATCCTGCGGAATGCCGGCATCCGCATCGCGCCGCTTCAGCCGGCCAATTGCGGCTTTCATGCTGCCTGGTCGGCGCGCTTTTCGGAACGCTTCGAAGGCGCCCCGCTCAAGCGCATCGCGCTGTTGCACGGCGGGCGGCGCGTGCGCGGGGAGGCCGTCGTCACGCGCGCGGGCATCGAGGGCGGCGCGGTTTATGCGTTGTCGGCGACGCTGCGCGAACGTCTGGCGCAAGCGGGCGAGGCGGTGCTGCACATCGACCTGCGCCCCGATATAGGCGGGGAGATACTGGCGCAGCGTCTCGCCGCCCCGCGCGGCAAGCAGTCGATGGCCAACGTGCTGCGCAAGGCCGTCGGACTGTCGCCGGTCGCCGCCGGCCTCCTGCATGAAGCGGCGCGCGGGCGCGTGGCGCAATTATCGCCGCACGATCTTGCCGCGCTGATCAAGGCGGTGCCGGTGCGGCTGACCGCCACCGCGCCGATCGCGCGCGCCATTTCCACCGCCGGCGGTATCGCCTTCGACGAACTCGACGGGCATTTCATGCTGCGCCGCCGGCCCGGCGTGTTTGCGGCCGGCGAAATGCTCGACTGGGAAGCCCCCACCGGCGGTTATCTGTTGCAGGCCTCGTTTGCGACCGGGGCGGCCGCGGCGCGCGGTGTCCTGCAATATCTCAAGCCGCATCCGGCAGAGGCGCAATCGTGAGCGCGCTCGCCGTTTATGGAGGCCTGTTTCTCACCGCGTTCATCGCGGCGACCATCCTGCCCGCGCAGTCGGAACTGGCGCTGGCCGGGCTCCTGCTGGGCGGCGCTTATCCGCCGGCGCTGCTGATCGCCGCCGCCAGCGCCGGCAATGTTGCGGGGTCGGTCGTCAACTGGATGCTCGGCCGGCTCGCCGAACGCTATCGCGACCGGCGCTGGTTTCCGGCAAGTCCCGCCGCGCTCGACCGTGCGCAAGCCTGGTACCGGCGCTACGGCTACTGGTCGCTGCTCGCAAGCTGGATGCCGTTCGTCGGCGATCCGCTGACGGTTGCGGCCGGCCTGCTGCGCGAGCCGCTCTGGCGCTTCTTCCTGCTGGTCGCGATCGCCAAGACCGGCCGTTACCTCGTGCTGGCGGCATTCACGCTCGGCTGGACCTGACTATGGCTGGGCGCTCTCGATTTCCTCGCGCAGGATTTCCAGCGACAGCCATTTTTCCTCGGTCTCGGCCAATTCGGCCTGCGCTTGGACGAGCGCTTGCGATGTCGCGTCGAAGCTTCTGCGGTCGCGCGCGAACAGGGCCGGATCGTCGAGCGTGGCCTGCAGCGTCCTGATCTGCGCTTCGAGTACGGCGATCTGTTTGGGCAGGTTTTCGAGCGCGTATTTCTCGTTGAAGCTCAGCCGGCGTTTGCCCGGTATTGCCGGCGGCGCCTTTGCAGCGGCGGATTCTTTCGCCGGCTCGGGCCGCCTCTTTGCGACGACGTCCGCTCCGCGCTGGACGAGCATGTCGGAATAGCCGCCGGCATAGTCGGTCCAGCGTCCCTCGCCTTCGGGCACGATCACGGCATTGACGACGCGGTCGAGAAAGTCGCGGTCGTGGCTGATGAGAATGACGGTGCCGTCATAGTCGGCGATCGCCTCTTCCAGCACGTCGAGGGTTTCGAGGTCGAGGTCGTTGGTCGGCTCGTCGAGCACGAGCAGGTTGGACGGCTTGGCAAAGGCGCGCGCCAGCATGATGCGTCCGCGCTCGCCGCCGGACAGCGCGCGCAACGGCGTGCGGGCCTGTTCGGGCGTGAACAGGAAATCCTTCATGTAGCTGACGACGTGGCGCGTCTGCCCGCCGACCGAGACGGTGTCGGAGCGCCCGCCGGTCAGCGCTTCGGTCAGCGTCCAGTCGGGATTAAGGCTGTCGCGGTCCTGGTCGAGGGCGGCGATCCAGACATTGGCGCCGATGCGCACCGTACCGGAATCGGGCTTTGAGGTGGCGGTCAGCAGGCCGAGCAGGGTGGTCTTACCGCTGCCGTTCGGCCCCACGATGCCGATGCGGTCGCCGCGCAGGATGCGCGTGGAAAAGTCCGTCACGATGGGCCGGCCGTCGAAGGTTTTCGAAATGCGTTTGGCCTCGATCACGAGCGCGCCGGACCTGTCGGCTTCGGCGGCGGCAATCTCGGCCTTGCCGCCGGCGGCGCGAAAGCTCCGCCGCGTCTCGCGCAAGGCCTGCAACTGCGCCATGCGGCGCACGTTGCGCTTGCGGCGCGCGGTCACGCCGTAGCGGACCCAATGCTCTTCGGCTGCGATCTTGCGGTCGAGCTTGTGCTGCTCGCGTTCCTCCTCGGCGAGGATTTCGTCGCGCCGCGCCTCGAATTGTCCGAAACCAAGCTCCAGCCGTCGCGTTGTCCCGCGGTCGAGCCAGACCGTGATGCGCGAGAGCGTTTCGAGGAAGCGCCTGTCGTGGCTGATCAGAACCAGCGCGCAGCGCCGCGCGGCCAGGTCGCGCTCCAGCCATTCGATCGCCGGCAGATCGAGATGGTTGGTCGGCTCGTCGAGCAGGAGAATGTCGGGCGAGGGCGCAAGCGTGCGCGCGATCGCCGCGCGCCGCGCCTCGCCGCCGGACAGGCGGGCGGGATGCTCGTCGCCGTCGAGGCCGAGCTGTTCCAGCAGGTAACGTGCCTGGTAGCGGTCGTCGCCGGGGGCGAGCCCGGCCTCGACGTAAGATAATGTCGTTGCGAATCCCTCGAAGTCCGGTTCCTGCGGCAGATAGCGCAGTGTGGCGCCCGGCTGTAGGAAGCGCGTGCCGCGGTCGGGCTCGATCAGGCCGGCGGCGATCTTCAGCAGCGTCGACTTGCCGGAGCCGTTGCGTCCGACCAGGCAGACGCGTTCCCCCGGCGAGACCGACAGGTCGGCCGCGGTGAGCAGCGGCGTGCCGCCGAACGTCAAGGCGATGTCGCGAAGCTGGATCAGGGGCGGGGCGGCCATTTGCGACGGGATATACCGCGGCCGGCCGGGAAGCCAAACCGCTTGTCGTCGTGCCGACCCGAGAACGATCCCGGCTCTCGGGCTTCGCCCTCGGCCGGGATGACCATGCGATTGAAAGATGCCGTCGTCCCGGCCGAGCGAAGCGAGAGCCGGGACCGTTTGAATTCGTGCGTCCATGCGACCACCTGCGGATCCGGCCATGACGACGCGTTGCGGCCACCGGGCTTCGCGGCCCTCGCTTCCTCCCGGAGCGGCCGTTATGCTGTGTTTCGGATTCGCCGATGGACGCTCTCAACCTCCCCCGACCGGCCTGGATGACGGAGGATCTCGTCCTCCTGGAGGAGCAGGTGCGCCGGTTTCTGGCCGCCGAACTCGTGCCCGACGTCGAGCGCTGGCGGGCGGACGGCATCATGGACCGCGCCGCCTGGACCAGGCTCGGCGCGGCCGGCCTGCTCTGCGCCGGGATTCCGGAACAATATGGCGGCGCCGGCGGCACGTTTGCGCATGAGACGGTGATCAACCGGGAATTTGCGCTTGCCGGCCTCGATTCGATCGGGGCGCCGCTGCATTCGGGGATCGTGGCGCCCTACATCCTCAAATACGGTACCGAGGAGCAGAAGAAGCGCTGGCTGCCGCGGCTCGCGACCGGCGAACTGATCGGGGCCATCGCCATGACCGAGCCCGGCACCGGCTCCGACCTGCAGGGCGTGAAGACGACCGCGAAAAGGTCCGGCAACGGCTACGTGCTCAACGGCTCCAAGACCTTCATCACCAACGGCCAGCACGCCAACCTGGTCGTCGTGGTCGCCAAGACCGATCCGGCGGCCGGCGCCAAGGGCACCTCGCTGATGGTGGTGGAGACCGACGGCACGGACGGCTTCCGGCGCGGGCGCAAGCTCAAGAAGCTCGGCATGGACTGGGCCGACACCTCGGAACTCCTTTTCGAGGACGTCAAGCTGCCGGCGGAAAGCCTGCTCGGCCAACAGGAAGGGCAGGGCTTCATCCAGCTCATGCAGGAACTGCCGCAGGAGCGGCTGATCGTCTCGACCGCGGCCATCGGCATGGTCGAGCGCGCGCTTGCGCTGACCATCGCCTATGTCAAGGAGCGCAAGGTCTTCGGCAAGGCGATCATCGAGTTCCAGAACACCCAGTTCGAGCTTGCCGAATGCAAGAGCGAGGCGACCATCGGCCGCGTGTTCCATGATCATTGCGTGGAACGCCACAGCAAAGGCGAACTCGACACCGTGACCGCCTCGATGGCGAAATACTGGCTGACCGACCTGCAGGGAAAAATCGTCGACCGCTGCCTGCAATTGTTCGGCGGCTACGGTTATATGGACGAATATCCGATCTCGCGCATGTTCCGCGACGCGCGCGTGCAGCGTATCTATGCCGGGACGAACGAGATCATGAAGCTGTTGATCGCGCGGAGTTTGTGAGAGAACGCAGTCGTTCCGGCCAAGCGAGCCGAAAGGGCCGCGCGAGCCGGGACCTCTGGCCACGATGGCGGCTATCGATTCCGGCTCTCGCGCTTTCGCGCGCGGCCGGAATGACGATAAAAGGAGAGGCCGATGCCCGAAGCCTATATCTACGATGCCGTGCGCACCCCGCGCGGGCGCGGCAAGAAAGACGGCGCGCTGCACGAGGTGACGACGCTCAATCTGGCGACGCAGGTACTTAAAGGCATCAAGGAGCGCAACAAGCTCGACACCGCCATGGTCGACGACGTGGTCATGGGCATCGTCGATCCGGTCGGCGAGGCCGGCGGCGACATTCCGCGCATGGCGGCGATCTGCGCCGGCTATGGCGAAGGCGTGCCGGGCGTGCAGATCAACCGCTTCTGCGCTTCCGGTCTCGATTCGGTGAATTTCGCGGCCGCCGGGATCATGTCCGGCCAGCATGACATGACGGTCGGCGGCGGCGTCGAATCGATGAGCCGCGTCGGCATCGGCTCGTCCGGCGGCGCCTGGCCGATCGACCCGATGATTGCGCTGCCGTCCTATTTCATGCCGCAGGGCATCTCCGCCGACCTGATCGCGACCAAGTACGGCTTCTCGCGCGCCGACGTCGACGCTTTTGCGGTCGAAAGCCAGAAGCGCGCGGCGGCGGCCTGGGAGGCCGGGCGGTTTTCGAAGTCGGTGCTGCCGGTGAAGGACGTGAACGGCATTACGATCCTCGCCAGGGACGAACACATGCGGCCGACCACTACCATGCAGTCGCTCGGGCAGTTGCAGCCGTCTTTCGTGCAGATGGGCGAGCTTGGCGGGTTCGACGCGGTCGCGATCCAGAAGCATCCGGAAGTCGAGGCCATCAATCATGTGCATCATGCCGGCAATTCGTCGGGCATCGTCGACGGCGCGGCGGCGGTGCTGCTCGGCAATGCCGAGGCCGGCAAGAAAGCCGGGCTGAAGCCGCGCGCCAAAGTCCGCGCTTTCGCCAATATCGGCTCGGAGCCGGCGATGATGCTGACCGGGCCGATTGACGTCACCCACAAGGTGCTCAGGCGCGCCGGCATGACGCTCAATGACATCGATCTGATCGAGATCAACGAGGCGTTCGCCTCGGTCGTGCTGCGCTTCATGCAGGCGATGGATATCGACATGTCGAAAATCAACGTCAACGGCGGGGCGATCGCGCTCGGCCATCCGCTGGGCGCGACCGGGGCGATGATCCTGGGTACCGCGCTCGACGAACTGGAGCGGCGCAATCTCAATACCGCGCTCGTGACGCTGTGCATCGGCGCCGGCATGGGCACGGCGACCATCATTGAACGCGTGTGAAGAAGACGCATCGATGCCGAAAATCGACATGTCGAAGGCGGTCGTGCGAACGTCCACCGTTTATCCGGGCGAATTTGCGGATGCCACCAGGGGCCGCGAGAAGACCGCGCTCGGCAATGTCGCGGGCCTCACCCAGTTCGGCGTCAACCTCACGCGCCTGAAGCCGGGCGCGGCCTCATCGCTGCGCCACTGGCACGAGCAGGAGGACGAGTTCGTCTATGTGCTCGAAGGCGAGGTGGCGCTGATCGAGGACGAGGGCGAGACCGTCCTGCGCGCGGGCGAGGCGGCCGGCTTCAAGGCCGGCGTTCCCGACGGCCACTGCCTCGTCAATCGCGCGGACCGCGACGCCGTGGTGCTGGAAGTCGGCACGCGCGCGGCGAGCGAACGCGCGCATTATCCCGGCGCCGACCTGATATTCGAGCGCGCCGGCAAGAGCGCGCGTTTCTGCCATTTATCCGGTGAACCCTATCCCGAGCAACGCTGACGGGGGCCCAGCGCCATGACCTACACCAATTTCAGGCTCGACATCGACGCCGACGGCATCGCGCTCGTGACCTGGGACACGCCCGAGCGGTCGATGAACGTGATCGACCTGACGGTGATCGAGGAATTGTCCGCCATCGTCGAAAAGGTCGCCGGCGATGCCGCGATCAAGGGCGCGGTCATCACCTCCGGCAAGGAGACGTTCTGCGCCGGCGCCGATCTCGGTCTCCTGGAGCGGCTGATGCGCGCCTTTGCCGATATGGAGCGCAGCCAGGGCGAGGAGGCGGCAGCGACCGTCCTGTTCGAGGAAAGCCGCAAGCTCTCGCTGCTCTACCGGCGCATCGAGACCTGCGGCAAGCCCTGGGTGGCGGCCATCAACGGCACCGCGCTCGGTGGTGGGTTCGAATTGTGCCTGGCCTGTCATCACCGCGTCGCCGCCGACAATCCGAAGACGCGGCTCGGCCTGCCGGAAATCAAGATCGGGCTGTTTCCGGGCGCCGGCGGCACGCAGCGCATCGCGCGCATGATGCAACCGGCCGATGCGCTGCAGATGATGCTCAAGGGCGACCAGCTTCGCCTGAACCGCGCCCGGGCCATGAAGCTCGTCGAAAACATGGTGCCGGCGGCCGACCTCGTCGACGCGGCGAAAGCCTGGATCAAGGCCGGCGGCAAGCCGGTCGCGCCCTGGGATCAGGAAGGCTTCAAGCTGCCGGGCGGACCGGTCTTTTCGAAAGCCGGCATGATGGTGTTCCCGCCCGCCAACGCGATCTACCGGCGTGAGACCTACGACAATTATCCGGCCGCGCGCGCGATCATGCAGACCGTGTTCGAGGGCCTGCAGCTTCCGATGGATATCGCGCTGCGCGTGGAATCGCGCCACTTCGCCAAAATCCTGCGCTCGCCGGAAGCCGCCGCCATGACGCGCACGCTGTTCGTCTCGATGCAGGAACTGAACAAGGGCGCGCGGCGGCCGGCGAGCGTGCCGCCGGTGAAGCTGAAGAAGGTCGGCATCCTGGGTGCCGGCTTCATGGGCGCCGGTATCGCCTATGTCAGCGCGCAGGCCGGTCTCGAGGTGGTGCTGATCGACCGCGACCAGCCGTCCGCCGACAAGGGCAAGGCGCATGCCCACAAGCTGATCACCAACCAGATCAACAAGGGCCGCGCCGCGACCGCCGACCGCGACGCGCTGCTCGCGCGCATCACGCCATCGGCCGACTATGCCGCGCTTGCCGGCTGCGACCTCGTGGTCGAAGCGGTGTTCGAGGACCGGGCGGTGAAAGCGGAGGCGACCGCCAGGGCGCAGGCCGTGCTGCCGGCGGCGGTGTTCGGCTCCAACACCTCGACGCTGCCGATCACCTCGCTGGCGGAAACGGCGAAAGACCCGGCGAACTTCGTCGGCATCCATTTCTTTTCGCCGGTCGACAAGATGATGCTGGTCGAAATCATTCTCGGCAAGAAGACCGGCGAGCGGGCGCTCGCCATCGCGCTCGATTTCGTGCGCGCCATCCGCAAGACCCCGATCGTGGTCAACGACAGCCGCGGCTTCTATACCTCGCGCGTGGTCGGCACCTATATCCGCGAAGGCCACCTGATGCTGACCGAAGGCGTGCCGGCGGCGATGATCGAGAATGTCGGGCGCATGGCCGGCATGCCGGTCGGACCGCTGTCGCTCAACGACGAAGTCGCCGTCGATCTCGCCTGGAAAATCCTCAAGGCCACCGAAGCCGATCTCGGTGCCGCCGCCATCGATGCGCGCCAGAAGGCGCTGTTGTCGGAGATGGTCGACAAGCTCGGGCGGCTCGGACGCAAGAACGGCAAGGGCTTCTACGATTATCCGGACAAGGGACCGAAACGGCTGTGGCCCGGCCTTGCCGATCTGCAGAAGACCCGGCTCGATCCTGACCGCATCGATGTGGGGCAATTGAAGGACCGCCTGCTCGCGGTGCAGGCGCTGGAAACCGCGCGCTGCTTCGAGGAGGGCGTGCTGACCGACGTGCGCGAGGCCGATGTCGGATCGATCCTCGGATTCGGTTTTGCGCCGTTTTCCGGCGGTACGCTGTCCTACATCGACACGATGGGCGCCGGGCGCTTTGTCGCGCTGTGCGAAGAGCTGGCGCGCTCCTGCGGCGAGCGGTTTGCGCCTTCGCCGCTCCTGCTCGATCTCGCCAGCAAGAGCGAGACCTTCTACGGCCGCTTCGCGCCGGAGCGCCGCCGCGCGGCGGCTTAGAGTCCCTCTCCCCGATGCGGCGGACAGCCGTAGCCCGGAGGAGCGAGGTTTGAACGAACCGAAATCCGCACCGTGATTTGAGTGCGCATGCGCGAATCGGCACTGCGCATTCGGGCAGTCAGCCTTTCTGCAGAACGGCTGCGATCCGTTCGCCGGCATCCCTGATCTGCGCCGGATCGCGCGCGAAGCACAACCGCACGAATTCCTCGCCGCCGGGTCCGAAGGCGCTGCCCGGCGCGAGCCCGACCTGCGCCTGGTCGATCAGGCGGAACACGAGGCGGCGCGTGTCGGTTTCGCCATCGACCTTGAAGAACACGTAGAACGCGCCCATCGGCTTTGCGAAGCGGCAGCGCCCGGTGCGCGCCAGCGCCTCGCAGATGAGGTCGCGGCTTTGCCTTGCACGCGCGATCTGCTGCGCGATGAACGGTTCGCCCTGTTCGAGCGCGACGATGCCCGCCCGCTGCATGAACTGGGCGACGCCCGAGGTCGAATACTGGATGAGATTCTCGACCGCCTGCCCGAGCGAGGGATGGACCGCGATCCAGCCCATGCGCCAGCCGGTCATCGCCCAGTTTTTGGAGAAAGTGTTGACAAAAATGATCCGGTCGTCCGGGTTCATGATGTCGAAGAAGGACGGCGCTCGCGGACCTTCGCCGTACCAGAAGCGCGCATAGGTCTCGTCGGCGATGATCCAGAGTCCGTGCGCGCGGGCGAGCGCAAGCAGCGCCATCAGTTCCTGGCGTGTCGCCGTCCAGCCGGTCGGGTTGGACGGCGTTACCACGAACAAGGCGCGCGTGCGCGGCGTCATCGCCGCCGAGAGCCGGTCGAGATCGAGCGACCAGCCGTCATTGCCGAACATCATCGGCACGCAGACGGGCCGCGCGCCGGCGACCCCGCAGGCCGCGGCGGCGTTCGGCCAGGCCGGCGTCGGGATGATCATTTCGGTGCCGGCGCCAGTTGTCATGGCGAGCGCGATCTGGATCGCCTGCATCCCGGAGCCGGTGACGTAGAACTCCTCCGGATCGAACGCGCGGTCGTACAGCCGGTCGTGATAGTCGGCGAGCGCCTGGCGCAGTTTCGGGTGGCCGCGTTGCCAGGTATAGAAGGTCTCGCCCGCGGCCAGCGCCCGCGCGGCTTCCTCGGCGATGAAGGCGGGGGTCGGCAGATCGCCTTCGCCGGCCCACAGGCCCATGGCGCCGCGCCCGCGTCCGTAATTCATCGCCTCGACGATGCCGCTCTCGGGCGCCTCCCGCGCTTCCGCGCGCAACGCCTTAATCAGCGGCGCGACATTCCCGGTCATTGCCGGCAAGCGGTCACTTCCGCGCCAGCAGGTCGCGGATTTCGGCGAGCAGCATTTCCTGGCGGGGGGCCGGCTTGGCCTCCTCCTTCTTGACCTCCCGCGCCTTCAGCCGGTTAATGCCCTTGACCACCATGAACAGGGCGCCCGCGATGATCGCGAAATTGATGACGATGGTCAGGAAGCTGCCCCAGGCCAGGACCGCCCCCTGTTTGCGGGCCTCGGCCAGCGAATCGGCGGTCACCGCGCCGGAAAGCGGGATGAAATAGTTCGAAAAATCGAGCCCTCCGGTGAGGGCGCCGAATACCGGCATGACCATGTCGCCGACCAGGGATTCGACGATCTTGCCGAAGGCCGCCCCGATGATCACCCCGATGGCGAGGTCGACGACATTGCCTTTCATCGCAAATTCGCGGAATTCCTTGAGCATCAGGGCCTCCTCTTGGTCCGGGCAAAACGTGTATGATGTCCGGGCGGGAGAATTCACACTGCCGCAGGAACCATAATGCTGCAAGGCTGGGTCGTCGTCCTCATTGCGCTCGGATATATCGGGCTGTTGTTCGTTATCGCGAGCTACGGCGACCGCGTGCGCAAGATCGGCCGCGGTTCGCGCTCCCGCCTGCTGATCTATCCGCTCTGCCTTGCGATCTATTGTACGTCGTGGACCTTTTTCGGGTCGGTCGGGCTCGCCTCGCGCACCGGCTTCGACTTCCTGACGATCTATCTCGGCCCGGTCCTGATGGTCGGCCTTTGCTATCCCGTGCTGGTCCGCATCGTCCGGCTGGCCAAGGAACAGAATATCACCTCGATCGCCGATTTCATCGCCGCCCGCTACGGCAAGCGGCAGGCGGTGGCGGCGACGGTCGCGCTGATCGCGATCGTCGGCACCATTCCCTATATCGCCTTGCAGCTCAAAGCCGTGTCGGCGTCGGTCGGAACGATATTCGTCCACGGCTCGGGCATGAACGTGGTCGCGATGCCGGTGATCGGCGACATTTCGCTCCTGGTGGCGCTCACGATGGCGGCGTTCGCGGTGCTGTTCGGGACGCGCCACATTGATGCGACCGAGCATCAGGACGGTCTGATGC
>WBUW01000053.1 GCA_008933495.1 Pseudorhodoplanes sp. | reverse complement strand
CTCGCACGCCTCGGCGTCGATCGCGTCGACATGCTGCAATTCGCCTGGTGGGACGCGAATCGCAGCGACTACATCGCGGCGGCCAAGGCCTATGCCGGCATGGTGAAGCGCGGCAAAGCGCGATATCTCGGCGGCATCAATTTCCTGACGACCGAGATCAAGGCCATGCTCGACGCCGGCGTGCCGTTGGTCTCGCACCAGCTCCAATACTCGCTGATCGACGACCGGCCCGAGCGCAGCGGCCATGTGGCGCTGTGCCTCCAGCACGGCATCAAGCTCACCTGCTACGGCGTGCTGGCCGGCGGCTTCGTCTCGGAACGCTGGCTCGACAAGGACGAGCCGGTCGAGCCCTTCGCCAATCGCAGCCTCCGGAAGTACAAGCTCATCATCGACGATTTCGGCGGCTGGCCTCTGTTCCAGGAGCTGCTGGGGGTGCTGAAGCGCGTCGCGGACAAGCGCCGCACCAGCATCGCCAATGTCGCGATGCGCGCGATTCTCGACAAGCCGGCGGTGGCGTCGGTGATCATCGGCGCCGTCAACCGCAGTCATCTTGCCGATCACCTCGAGCTGGCGCGTGTCAGGCTCGACGCCGACGACAGCTTCGCGATCGGCGCCGTCACCGCCAAACGCGAGGGCCCGGAGGGCGACACCTACGAACTCGAGCGCGACAAGGCCGGCCGCCACGGCCGCATCATGAAATACAATCTCAATGTCGGCCGTGCGTGATGACCGCGCGGTCCGGCACTGGAACAGGATACGTGCCGTTGATACGCTTCACGCAAGCCGGGCCAGTGAGCCCGTAGGAGGGAGAACCATGTCGAACCGCACATTGACGCGCCGCGCGCTCGGCGCCGTTTCGCTCGCCGCGTTGGCGTTCGCCACCGCGCCCGCGCAGGCGCAGACTTGCACGATCACGATCGGCATCATCATCTCGCAGACCGGGCCGATGGCCTCGATCGGCGCGCAGATGGCCAAGTCCGCGCAATTCTCGGTCAAGCAGATCAACGACGCCGGCGGCGTCAACGGCTGCGCGCTGAAAGGCGATTTGCGCGACGACCAGACCCAGCCCTCGGTCGCCGTCGATCAGGCCAAGCAGCTCGTCGATATCAGCCGCGTGCCGGTGCTGGTCGGCGCCATCACCAGCGCCTCGAGCCTCGCCATGCTCACCTCGGTGACGGTGCCGAGCAAGATCGTGCAGATCACGCCGGCCTCGTCCTCGCCGACGTTCACGACGCTGGCCAAGGAAGGAAAGACGGAAGGCCGCTTCTTCCGCACCTTCCCCTCCGATGCGCTCGGCGCCGTCGCGGCGGCGAAGGTGGCCTACGATCACGTGTTCAAGAAGCCGGTCATCGTCTATGTCAACAACGACTACGGCGTGAACCTCGCCAAGGAGTTCCAGGCGGCGTTCGCGAAGCTCGGCGGCAAGCCGACGCAGGCGATCCCCTACAATCCGAGCCAAGCCTCCTACGCGCCCGAAGTGTCGAAGGCGCTGCAGGGCGATCCCGAGGGCCTTTACATGATCGGCACGCCCGGCGACGGCACGACGTTCGTGCGCACCTGGATCAGCCAGGGCGGCAAGCAGAAGTTCCTGTTCAGCGACGGCATGCTGTCGGACAAGTTCTTCGGCGATATCGGCGCCAAGTTCCTCGGCGATGCGTGGGGCACGCGCTCGTCCGGCCTCAAGAGCGACACGCGCGAAGCCTGGCAGAAGGAATACGACGCGGTGAACGGCGCCGGCTCCTCGCCGGCGCTGGCGGTGGACCGCGTCTACGATGCGACGCCCATCGCCGCGCTCGCGATCCAGATCGCCGGCAGCACCAAGCCCGACGAGATCCGGGCCGCGGTGCGCAAGGTTCAGGACGAGAAAGGCGAAGTCGTCGGCGCCGATCTCGCGAGCTTGAAGAAGGCGTTCGCGCTCGCCAAGGCGAAGAAGCCGATCCGCTATGTGGGCGTGCTCGGCCCGATCGCATTCGATCAGTGGGGCGACATCACCGGCCCGTTCCTGGTGATGAAGGTCAACGCCCAAGGCAAGATCGCCCCGACCGGCACCGTGCTGGCGAAGGAAGAGATCGACAAGCTGATGAAGTAATCGGCCTGTGGGACCGCGCGCCTCCAGGCGCGCCCTTCGTCGCGCGTGAAGGAAGGGCGCGCCTGGAGGCGCGCGGTCCCACAGTTTGGTGCGGCCTACGCCTTGCGTCGCTGCGCGCGCAGCTTCGCGGTCGCCGCTTCGTCTACGCTGCCGTCGTCCGCGAGAACCACGCCGTAATCGCGCGCCGCCGCTTCGCGCGCAATGATGCCGTCGGCGACATCGGCGGCAACGCGCGCGGGCGGGCGCTCCAAAGGATCGCCCCACCCCGCGCCGCCCGGCAAAGAAAGGCGCAGGCGCTCGTCGGCGGGCACGGTTTGCAGGCCCATCGCCCGAAGCTTTGCGCCCGACGAGGTTTCGACCTTGCCGGAGGTGCCGTTGGCGCCGCCGCGGCGGCCGCGCGGCGCGGACTTGACGCGGTCGAACATCGCCGAGAACGCGAACGGCGCGCCATCGACCGTGCCGACCTCGACCGTCTGCCCGAGCCCGCCGCGATGGCGGCCGGCGCCGGCGGACTCGGCGCGCAGCTCCTTCTTCCAGATCACGACCGGTGCCACGGTCTCGACGACCTCGGCCGGCAGCGCGCGCACGCCGGAAGGAAATGCCGTCGCGTTCATGCCGTCGGCGAAAGGCCGCCCGCCGCTGCCGCCGCTGTTGAAGAACATGACCTCGAACGGCTCGCCGATGCGGTTGCTCTGCGTGGGCGCGCCGGCGGCCACGCTCGGCCCACCGCGCAATTGCGCGCCCCAGAGGCACGCGGCACCCTCGGCCGGGATGCGCTCGGGCACCGCCTTGGCGAGACAGCCCAGCATCACGTCGGGCAGGAACTGGCCGATCACGTGCCGCGCCGAGACCGGCCAGGGATGCTGCACGTTGACGATCGAGCCCTCGGGCGCCGTCACGACGATCGGCGCCAGGGAGCCCGCATTGTTCGGGATGCGCGGGCCCACGACGCAGCGCACGCCGAACGCCGAATAGGCCTTGCAGTAGTTGAGCACGACGTTGATGCCGTGCGGGCTGGCCGGATCGCTGCCAGCGTAATCGACGCGGATGTCGTCGTCGCCGATCGTGAGCGCGGCCTTGAGCTTCACCGGCGTGTCGTAGCCGTCGAGCACGAACTCGTTCTCGAACGTGCCGCGCGGCAGCTTTCGGATTTCGGCGATCATCGCGTTCTTCGAGCGCTCGAAGATCCAATCGGCGAGCGCCTCGAGATCCGCCTCGCCGAATTCGTCGAGCATCTTCCCGAGCCGGCGCCCGGCGGCCTCGTTGGCGGTGACGTAGGAGAGCACGTCGCCCTCGACCATGCGCGGCTGGCGCACATTGGCGCGGATGATGCGCAAGAGATCGCCGTTGGGCGTGCCGGCGCGCGCCAAATGCATCGGCGGGATGTAAAGGCCTTCCTCGAACACCGAGCGGCCGTCCGGCCCCTGCCCCATGCCGCCGATATCGACCTGGTGGCAGGTGCACGAGAAGAAGCCGAACACCTTGCCGTGGCGGAACACCGGCGAGACGACGGTGATGTCGTGCAGATGGCCCGAGGCGATCCAGGGATCGTTGGTGATGAAGTGATCGCCGTCCTGCATCTCCGCGGGCGGAAATTCCTCCAAGAAATGCGGCACCGCCTCGGCCATCGAATTGACGTGGCCCGGCGTGCCGGTGATCGCCTGCGCCACCATGCGGCCGCGCAAGTCGAACACGCCCGCGGAGAGATCGCCGGCCTCGCGCACCGTGGCGCTGAACGCGGTCAGCATCAGCATGCGCGCCTGCTCCTCGACCACGGCGATGAGCCGCGACCACATGAGCTGGCGCCGGATGTCGCCGTGGATGCTCATGCCGTTTGCTCGCGCTCGAGGACGATGTAGCCGTGCGGATCGACGGCGGCGCGGAAACCCGCGGCCACCACCGTCGTCGTGTCATCTTCCTCGATCAGCGCGGGGCCGGCAATCGCAGCACCCGGCACCAGCGCCTCGCGGCGATAGAGCGGCACCTCCGCCGCGCGTCCCGTGAGCGGTTCGATGACCTTGCGCCGCGCGGCCGGCGCCGGCGCGCCCGATGCGCCGGCGACGAACGGCGGTGCCGATGCGCTCGTCTCGCTCGCGACGACGACGGCACAAGCGACGCATTCGACGTCGACGCCGTCCATCAGGCGGCCGTATTGCGCGCGATAAGCCGCGTCGTAGGCGCGGTGAAGCATCTCCGTGCTCGCCGATGTCAGCACCGCCTGGGGCACCGGCACCGGAATCTCGTGGCCCTGGCCGAGATAGCGCATATAGGCGATGCGGCGCTCGGTGCGCCGGCGCTCGCCTCCCGACAAGCGGTCGCCGATATTCTGACGAACATGCTCCAGGTTAAACTCCGAAATCAAGGTCTCCAGTTTCTCTTTCTGATAGTCCCTGCTGAAGGAAGTCATCTCCAAAACAGCACGGATATTATCTTCTACCGTCATTTTACGAAACACCGATGCTTCCTGGGCCAGGTAGCCGATGCCGCTCTGGGCCCTTTTATACACCGGATACTTGGTAATATCGACTTCGTTGAGAAAGATCTTACCCGAATTGGGAGTCACCAATCCCGTAGTCATGTAAAAGGTAGTGGTTTTACCTGCACCGTTAGGCCCCAGCAACCCTACAATCTCCCCCTGACGCACCTCGATCGACACATCGTTGACCACCATGCGTTTACCATATTTCTTGTACAAATTTTCGGTGCGCAACACCATTCTTTCATTTTCCATCTTCCGCTATGCTGGCTTCTTTATTATCTTCTTCCTTGAACCACGACGAATACATCGCATAATTATGAGCTATTTTCCGGTTCATCTCGTGCGTTTTCTCGGGCTCTACGTCTTTTACGTACTTAGCCGGCACTCCGGCCCAAAGCGTAAAAGGAGGTATTTTCGTATTGCTGAGCACCAGCGCACCTGCCGCCACAATAGCCCCTTCGCCCACTTCGGCATAATCGAGCAATACAGCTCCCATCCCTATCAGCGCATAATCGTTTATTTTCGCTCCGTGCACCGTCACATTATGTCCTATCGACACATAATTGCCAATCTCGACCACCGATTTCTCGTAAAGCGTATGCAATACGCTTCCGTCCTGAATGTTCACATGATTGCCGATACGAATGGCATTTACATCGCCACGCACTACAGCGTTGAACCAAACACTGCAACCTTTACCCATCACCACATCGCCTACAATGGTCGCGTTTTCGGCCAGGTAACAATCCTCGCCGATTTCCGGTGTAAATCCCCGGACCGATTTAATCAAAGCCATATATCAATCTAAATTCAATTGTTGTAAATCCTCGGGCGTATCAATGCCCACACTGCGTTCGGTGGTAATACCGCATCGTATGGTGTATCCGTTTTCGAGCCAGCGAAGCTGCTCCAGCGATTCGGCCTTTTCGAGTCGTGAAGGCGCCAGCGACACCACTTCTTGCAACACATCCGGCCGGAACGCATACATACCGATATGTGCATAAAAATCTTCGTACCGAAGATAGTCAGCCTCCGGAACAGCCCGTAAAAACGGGATCACCGAACGCGAAAACAGCAAGGCATTCCCCCGCTGGTTCATCACCACCTTGGGATGATTCGGACTGCGTAAAAAGTCGATTCCATCATCGGGTGTGATTTTTCGCACCAGGGTTGCAATGTCCACCTCCTGCGCATCGAAACAAGCTATCAGCGTCCGCAGTTGCGACGGATGGATAAACGGTTCTTCGCCCTGTATATTGATTACGATATCGTATATACGGTTCAGTTTCGAATACGCTTCGTAGCAACGATCGGTTCCGCTCGGATGATCGTCCGATGTCATCAGCACCTTCCCGCCGAAAGCTTCCACCACGCGAAAAATCCGTTCGTCATCGGTAGCAACCACCACCTCGTCGAGCACTTCCGACACCCGTTCGTACACCCGTTGAATCATCGGTTTTCCGCCAATCATCACCAGGGGTTTACCCGGAAACCGGGTCGATGCATACCGGGCGGGAATAATCCCCACCACACTTATTTTTTCCATTTCCATCCGTTCGTTGAGCGTTCGAGCAATTGTGTGAACAAGCGTTTAATCCGGCGGGAAGTACGTAAAAGCAGCAACAGTACCAAAGGAAAAACAGCCACGGGAAACTGTTGAACCTGCAACACCATCACTACACCCGCCGCCAGTTGCATCAGCACATTTGCCGAATGATAATACAGCAGGAACTTTCGCGCTTTCCGTTGCCAGATCAGAATAGCTGGAAGCAGGTTCAGCGGATTGAGCCACAAAAGATTCCAGTTGGCATCCACCAGCGGATGTTCCGAAAAGAAACTCAGCAAAAAAATGATGACACCTCCCAGGGCCGTAAGGCCGTACAACACGGAATCGAACAATTTCGAAGTACGGCTGTTTTTATGGCGTTGCAGGGTGAGCGCCAACCCGGCGAAGAACATCACCACGCTTATAAACAAGGGATGCATCCACCAGGGAGTGGTCTCCACAACCGTTGCAAAAGGTCCTACCGCCATCTGTGTCGACTTTACAAAAGGTCGCGGATGGGAATCGCCCGCACCTCCCACAATGCTCGCCCGTTGCATATCGTTGCGCAGCAACTCCGGCAAAAAAGAAGCGCCTCCCTTCCCTACCGTCTGGTCGGCCGACGCCCCGAATACGAGGTTGATTCCCAGATAGAGCCAGGCATCGTTCGAAATATAATCGTTGATGAGTTGCCGGTAAGTATCGGCAGCATAGGCCGATTCGTAACTCAACCTGCCATCGAGCGCATCCTGCACCATTACTTTTGGCCGCGTGGCGCAATTATCGAACACGAAGTTATACCGGTACATCCGGTTTTCGGGCCGGTAGTTCTCATTGAGCAAGTCGATAAGCTTTTGCTTTTCCGGAGCAGTCAGGTTCAACACCTGCTCCCATACAATCGATCCGCGTTCGCGGTATTCGGCCAGAAAATACTCGGTGGGATACACTCCCAGCAGATAATCGGTCTGGCCGCGTAAGAATTTCCAATAAAAATTAGTCGTTCTGAAGTCGAATATCCCGTAATTATACGACATGTCGCGGCCGCCCGCATCGCGGATACGCAAGGCGCTGTGTCCAAACCGGGCATAAACGGCATCTCCCGGCTCGCAGGTAAGCAGACTTACTTCCACCGAATCGCCGTATTGCACGGCCTGTGCACGCAGCAAGTCGGTGTAAGCAACAAAAAACACGATAAGCAGCAACGGGATAAAACCTTTCATATACTCACGTCGAAAATTCAGGCAAATGTAATAATTTTTACTGCAAAAATATTGTTTTTATTAAAAAACCACTAAATTTGTGCTGTAAAACAGTGTTATCGAACATATTTTCATTGAATTCATGGCAAAAAAGATGACTAGCTCACTCAGACCTATCGACGAGATTATGACGGTCTGGGATGTTCTGACACCGGACGAACGTCAGTTCCTCCGCACGAATTATACAGTGCATCATTTCAAAAAAAACGAGATGATTCAGATCGAGGGAGAAATCCCGACCCACATGATGGTGCTGGAGTCGGGCAAGGCCAAAGTTTACAAAGAAGGGGTCGGCAGCAGGGCTCAAATTATCCGTATGCTAAAGCCGGGCGAGCACTTCGGTTACCGGGCGATTATTGCGAGCGAGCCCTACAACACCAATGTTTCGGCCTTCGAAGCTTCTACTGTTTACATGATCAAAGCCGATATTTTCATTTCCATTTTAAAAAACAACAATGCGTTTTGCTACCGTTTTCTGGAAGAAATGGCCACCGACCTGGGCGCTTCCGATGCCCGGACTGTCAATCTGACACAAAAACACATCCGCGGGCGTTTGGCCGAAGCTTTGCTGATGCTGAAGAACCGGTACGGAATGGAAGAAGATGGCGCCACCATCAGCATTTACCTTTCGCGGGAAGATTTAGCCAATTTATCGAATATGACTACTTCGAACGCTATCCGTACCTTGTCGAATTTTGTCAACGAACACATCATTGCCATGGATGGACGCAAGTTGAAAATCATCGACGAAGAGCAGCTGATACGCATCAGTAAAATGGGATAAACTAAAGGAATGAAACCGAATCAGATAGAACAAACTTCAGATCATGCGCTCAAATTCACCCTGAACGGAGAATTGAAAAAGGCGATCGACACTACCGGATTACTGGCCGACGAATTGCAGTGGGGTGAAATAACCGATCGCCTTTCTGAAATCCGTGACAACTACCAGCTTATGTTGCAATACTTTATGCAAGGGGTGGATGATCCGGAGCGCAGGCGGATTTTCAACAAACTTACCGGCAAACTCCTTCAAATCAACATTCTGCTTCGCGAGGAATTATTACTGCGTAATACCACTGCATTCGAATATACCCAAAAACGGTTTTACCCGCACAAACTTCATTTCAGCAGCGCAACCGACTTACTCGATTCGCTGAAATACTATCACAATAAAAAGCGCCGGACCATCGATGAAGAGGTCGCCTTGTCGGTGTCGGAAACTGCACGTATCCGTCAGAATTATGAACGCCTGCTTCCCGATTTATTTCTGACATTTTGGCTCTCCACGGTTATCGGACAGGCAGAGCGTACGGTTTACAGGCAATTGCTGCAACCCGGATACCCGGGTACGACCGAACAATGCCTGGTGGTTTCGGCTCTTACCATGAACCTTTGGCGCATGTTCGACGAAGAGAAAGTAATGCTGTTGATCGAGGCTTGCGAGAACGACAACAGCATGATCCGTCAGCGGGCGCTGGTAGGGTTATGTTTCGTACTGGTGCGTTACAACAGCTACCTCCCCTATTTCCCGGCATTGCGCAACCGGTTGATGTTGCTGGCCGACAACAACCGCATCCTCGACAATCTCATCAATATCGTTCTGTTGATTGCCGGCAGTTCGGACACCGACCGCATCACCCGGAAAATGAAAGAAGAAATACTGCCGGAAATGATGAAGCTGAGTCCGATGATCAAGAATAAACTGGAATCGGAAGCGCAGTCGAAACCCGACGAATGGTCGGAGGAAAATCCCGAATGGAACGAGATGCTGGAACAGAGCGGGTTGGGAGAAAAACTGCAGGAGCTCACCAACCTTCAGCTCGAGGGAGCCGATGTGTATATGAGCACCTTTGCCGTATTAAAAAACTTCTCGTTTTTCAACGAAATCTCCAACTGGTTTATGCCTTTCGATCCGGAATTCAGCTCCATCGGCGAACTGTTCGGCAACAAAGACCAGAGTTTGATGACTGCTTTTCTGAACAACAGCGTCATCTGCAATTCGGATAAGTATTCATTTGCGCTGAGTGTAATGCAGATGCCTGCCAGTCAGCGCGAAATGATGAGCCATTCTTTTAAAGCCGAAGCCGACCAGCTGGCCGAAATTACCCGCGACGAAAGCCTGCTGAAACCTAATCTGGCCGACAAAAACATCGCTCGTCAATACATTCAGGACCTGTATCGTTTTTTCAGGCTGCATCCTCAACATACTGAATTTTCCGATATGTTTGCCCATTCGTTGAAAATTCACGAAACGACATTTTTCGACATCCTTGCTGCGGCAAGCGATCTGAAGGAACAATTGGCCGAATACTGCTTTACCAAAAGTTTTTACGAACCGGCAATCGACTTGTACAAAGAGTTGATCAAAGGATCGGAGCCTTCGGCGGCGCTGAATCAGAAACTGGGCTTCGCCTATCAGAAACTGGGCAATATCGACGAAGCGCTTGCGGCTTACCTGAAGGCCGATCTTATACAGCCCGACGACCTGTGGACGGTACGAAAGATTGCCCTGTGCTACCGTACAAAAGGAGATTTTGAAAAAGCGCTCGAACATTACCGGCACGTGGATTTCCTGAAACCCGGCGTTTTATCGACCCGGATGCAATTGGCCAAGTGCTTTATAGCCCTCGAAAATTTTGCAGATGCGTTGCAGATTTATGCGCAGCTGGAGAAAAATTATCCCGACGAATTAAAAATAGAACGGGCCACAGGCTGGTGTGCGTTTATTGCCGGCAATCTGCACCAGGCGGAATTTTATTTTGAGAAAGTAATTTCGTCGGTGCCCAATGCGGTCGACTATCTCAATGCCGGGCATATAGCGCTGTGTTTGAAAAAACGCACCGAAGCACTCGACTTTTACAAAAAAAGCCTCGCCCTGCAATCGTCGGGCCCCGAGCTCCTGGCCGAACAACTGGAAGCCGACCGGATCTACCTGGTAAAAAACGGTTTAACATTGGATGACATACACCTGTTTTTAGATGCCTACACTTATTCCCTCACCAGATAAAATGGGTACGACAATGAGAGGAATGGTAGTTAAAAACACCGGTAGCTGGTACCAGGTAATCACCGACGAGGGCGAGCAGGTGGAATGTAAAATAAAAGGTAATTTACGGTTAAAGGACATCAGGAGCACCAACCCGATTGCGGTGGGCGACAGGGTTGAATTCGTTCTCAACGCCGATGGCATAGGGATGATCGCCGGAATTCTCGATCGCCGGAACTACCTGATCCGGAAATCATCCAACCTTTCGCGTCAGGCACACATACTGGCTGCCAATCTCGACTTAGCATTGCTCGTGGCCACCATCAATTATCCCGAGACCTCCACCACCTTTATCGACCGGTTTATAGCGTCGGCCGAAGCGTATTCGATTCCGGCAGCGCTCGTAATTAATAAAACCGATTTGTACGACGACAACGAATTGGCATACGCCCGTGCGCTTCAAGAACTATACGAGCATATCGGATATCCCGTGTATCTTATTTCGGCGCTTCGACCCGAATCGATCGCACAACTGGAAGATATGCTGAAAGGCAAAACCACGCTTATTTCGGGGAATTCGGGGGTAGGAAAGTCGACCCTGATCAATGCCTTACTTCCCGATTCGGGAGCCCGTACCGGCGAGATATCGTCC
>WBUW01000052.1 GCA_008933495.1 Pseudorhodoplanes sp. | reverse complement strand
CGCTCGCCTTCAACAGCGCGGCGGCGGTGGTCGCCGGCGGCGCGGTATTGATCGGCGCGGCGCAGATCGCGCCGCAAAGCCGCGCCCTGCGCTTGGGCGCGGTCGTGCTTGCGGCCGGCGCGGCGGCCGCCGTGATCGTGATGACCGAACCGCGCTGCCTTGCCGGGCCGTATGCGCTGGTCGATCCGGCGATCCGTCCGATCTGGCTCGGCCATGTGCGCGAGAACCAGCCGCTCGCGCGCGTCGTGACCGAGAATCCCCTGACCGCCGCGGGCCTGTTCGCCTTTCCGGCCTTTGCGGCACTGGTCGTGCCGGCGCTGCTGCCGGACAAACGGCGCCGGATCGATTTTGCTTTCCTTGTTGCCGCCGCCGTATTCCTGCTTGCGACGGCAACCACCGTCGGCGTCATTCGCGCCTATTCCTTCGCGATCTGGCTCGGCATGCCGCTCGTGGCGGTGGCCGCGGTTCAATTGCGGCAAAGCCTCGGCCTGCGAAACGCCGTGGCGCGCACGCTGGTTGTCTTGTTCATGACGCCGCTCGCGGTGTCCTCGCTTGCGATCGCCGCAGTCGCGGCGGCCGGGCTTGAGGACACGAAAAGCTTTGCGCGGCCCGAGCGGCAGCATTGCTTTGACAGCGCTTCCTATCGGGCAATGGCGACGCTGCCGCCGGGCCTCGTTCTGGCCGACGTCAGCTACGGCCCGTTCATTCTCGCGCTTACGCCGCACACCGTCGTGTCGGCACCCTATCATCGCCTGTCGGAGGGGATCGTCGTGGCGCACCGCGCATTCGCGCTTGCCGCGCAACAGGCCCGCGCCGAGATCGAAGAACGCGGTGTCGCCTACATCGTCCTTTGCGGACCGCAGGCGCCTGATGGCCTGGATGGCGCCGCCGAGGCGGCCAGCCTGTGGCGCGCCTTGCAGGATGGCGTGCGCTTCGACTGGCTCGAACCGGTTGGCGGTGACGCCTTCAAAATCCTCCGGGTGCGGTCCCCGCGCGCTTCACAAGGAACGCCGCCGGCGCGTTGACCCGCGAACGCCTCCCAATTATGGAGTAAAAGTCGGCTCACGCGAGCCGGGGGGCGTATCGCAATGACTGGCCGTCGGGCATGCGCGCGCGGCGTGGCTATCGGTGTGGCGGCCGCCATGCAGGCCGTGGCGCTAAGCGCCGCCCCGGCCTTGGCCCAAAGCGACCTCTGGCAGCGTGAAAAACTCACCGGCGACTGGGGCGGCGCGCGTACGGCTTTGTCCGCCCGCGGCGTCGAAGTCGGCGTCGTCTATATCGGCGAAACGCTCAGCGTCACCCGCGGCGGCGTGCGCACCGGCACCACCTTCGAGGGCCGGCTGGAGGCGGCGGTCGATACCGACCTGGAAAAGCTTCTGGGCTGGAAGGGGGCCTCGACCCACATCAAGATGTTCCAGATCCATAACGGCGGGCGCAATGCCGCCGATCTGGTGCAGAGCATTGCCGATCCGAGCAATATCGATGCGCTGCGCAGCACGCGCCTGTTCACGGTCTGGTTCCAGCAGAACTTTTTCGGTGATGCGGTCTCGATCCGGGCCGGCCAGCTCGCGGCGGACGATGAGTTTCTCACCAGCAAGACCGCGGGCGGGCTGATCAACGGAACCTTCGGCTGGGCGGCGATCAATGCCGCCAATATCCGAAGCGGCGGCCCGGCCTATCCGCTGGCCGCTCCCGGGGTCCGGCTTGCACTCAAGCCGACCAACGAGATCGCCTTCCTTGCCGCCGTGCTGGGCGGCGATCCGGCCGGGCGCAATTGCACCGAAGAAAATCCGCAAGCCTGCAACAAGCACGGCACGAAATTCCGCCCCGCCGGCGGGGCGCTGTGGATCGGCGAGCTGCAATACGCCGTCAATCAGGGCGAGCAGGCGGCCGGGCTCGCCGCCGCCTACAAGATCGGCGCCTGGTACGCGACCGACCGCTATGCCGACCAGCGCTTTGGCCTCGACCCGGCGACCGGCGCGGTGCTGACGCTTGCGGCCGACCCGCCCCCGGAGCCGCTCTTTCATGAGCGCAATTGGGGCGTCTACGGTGTGATCGACCAGATGCTCTGGCGCATGGGCGAGCGCAGCACCAGCGTGTTCGTGCGCGGCGGGATGACCCCCTCCGACCGCAACACCGTGTCCTGGTATGTCGACGGCGGCATCGGATTCAAAGGCCCGTTTGCCGGCCGGCCGGACGACCTGCTGACGCTGGGCTTCGCCCATTCCAGGCTGAGCCGCCGGCTCGCTGATCTGGACCGCGACACCCTGGCGCTGAACGGCCCGCCATACCCGATCCGCTCGGCGGAGACGGTGTTCGAGGCGAGCTATATCCTGCAGCTCGCGCCTTGGTGGAGCATGCAGCCGGACATCCAGTACATCACCCGCCCGGGCGGCAACGTCCCCCATCCCGACACGGGCGAGGCGGTGCGTAACGCGGTCGTGGTCGGCGTCCGCAGCTCCGTCAATTTCTGATCCGCCGGGCGCTGCGATGCGGCTCATTCCGGTGTAGGAGGGATAGCTTAACCATCGGTCCCCGGCCCGGCCGCGCCCGGTGCGAAAACCTTGCGGGGCGTTGGGGCCCTCCTATATGAGCCCTAATGCCGCAGGGGCCTGCGGGATAGTCCATCGTGGGGGGTCGGCAAGCGGTCGCGCCGTCGTTGCTGCGCGGAGCGACCAATCCGGGTGCCGTTTTGGATCCGGCCGATCTGCCTGAAAGAAAGGATTGCAAAAATGGCGAAGGTCATTGGTATCGACCTCGGCACCACCAATTCCTGCGTCGCCGTCATGGACGGCAAGACGCCGAAGGTGATCGAGAACGCGGAGGGCATGCGGACGACACCCTCGATTGTCGCATTCGCCGACGACGGCGAGCGGCTGGTCGGCCAGCCGGCCAAGCGCCAGGCGGTCACGAATCCGGAAAAGACGATTTTCGCGGTCAAACGCCTGATCGGCCGGCGCTATGACGATCCGACCGTCGAGAAGGACAAGAAGCTCGTCCCCTACAAGATCACGAAGGCGTCGAACGGCGATGCCTGGGTCGAAGTGGGCGGCCAGACCTATTCGCCCTCGCAGATTTCTGCGTTCATCCTGCAGAAGATGAAGGAGACGGCGGAAGCCCATCTCGGCAGCAAGGTCGAGCAGGCCGTCATCACCGTTCCCGCTTACTTCAACGACGCCCAGCGCCAGGCGACCAAGGACGCCGGCAAGATCGCCGGGCTCGAAGTGCTGCGCATCATCAACGAGCCGACGGCGGCCGCGCTCGCCTACGGTCTCGACAAGCAGAAGCAGGGCACGATCGCCGTCTACGACCTCGGCGGCGGCACGTTCGACATTTCCATTCTCGAAATCGGCGACGGCGTGTTCGAGGTGAAGTCCACGAACGGCGACACGTTCCTGGGCGGCGAAGACTTCGACATGCGGCTGGTCGGCTATCTCGCCGATGAATTCCAGAAGGAGCAGGGCATCGATCTGCGCAAGGACAAGCTGGCCCTGCAGCGCCTGAAGGAAGCGGCCGAAAAGGCCAAGATCGAGCTGTCCTCGACCGCGCAGACCGAAATCAATCTGCCCTTCATCACCGCCGACGCCTCGGGTCCCAAGCACCTGACCATGAAGCTTACGCGCGCCAAGTTCGAGGCGCTGGTGGATGATCTGGTCCAACGCACGATCGAGCCGTGCCGGCTGGCGCTCAAGGATGCCGGCCTGTCGGCGGCCGAGATCAACGAGGTTGTCCTGGTCGGCGGCATGACTCGCATGCCGAAGGTGCAGGAGGTCGTGAAGCAGTTTTTCGGCAAGGAGCCGCACAAGGGCGTCAACCCGGACGAAGTGGTCGCGATCGGCGCGGCCATCCAGGCCGGCGTGCTGCAGGGCGACGTCAAGGACGTGCTGCTGCTCGACGTGACGCCGCTGTCGCTCGGCATCGAGACGCTGGGCGGCGTGTTCACCCGCCTGATCGATCGCAACACCACGATCCCGACCAAGAAGTCGCAGGTGTTCTCCACCGCCGACGACAACCAGAATGCGGTGACCATCCGCGTCTTCCAGGGCGAGCGCGAAATGGCGGCCGACAACAAGCTGCTCGGCCAGTTCGACCTCGTCGGCATCCCGCCGGCGCCGCGCGGCGTGCCGCAGATCGAGGTCACCTTCGACATCGACGCCAACGGCATCGTCAATGTCTCGGCCAAGGACAAGGGCACCGGCAAGGAGCAGCAGATCCGCATCCAGGCCTCGGGCGGCCTCTCGGAAGCCGACATCGAGAAGATGGTCAAGGATGCCGAATCGCATGCCGAGGAGGACAAGAAGCGCAAGGCGCAGGTGGAGGCCAAGAACCACGCCGAGGCGCTCGTGCATTCGACCGAAAAGGCGCTGGCCGAGCACGGCGCCAAGGTCGGCGAAGCCGACCGCAAGGCGATCGAGAATGCGCTCGCGGATCTCAAGGAAGCGCTCAAGGGCGACGACGCGACCGCGATCCAGGCCAAGACCAACGCGCTGGCGCAGGCCTCGATGAAGCTCGGCGAGGCGATGTACAAGCAGAGCCAGGAAGCCGGACCGGGCGGTCCGGGCGAGGCCGGCGGCAAGAAGGACGACGTGGTCGACGCGGAGTTTACCGAGGTCGACGACGACGACAAGAAGAAGTCGGCTTAGCTCCTTTGGACATCATGTCCGGACAATTCCATATCCAAAGCGTCACCCGCGGGCTTGACCCGCGGGTCCATCTTCAAGAAATGGACGGGTGCCCGGGTCAGGCCCGGGCATGACGACATCGGGGGACAAGGGACGTTAGCCGATGTCCAAACGCTGCTATTACGAAACACTCGGCGTTGCGCGCAGCGCCACCGACGGCGAATTGAAAGTTGCCTACCGCAAGCTGGCGATGCAGTGGCATCCCGACCGCAATCCCGGCGACAAGGATTGCGAGCACAAGTTCAAGGAAATCAACGAGGCCTATGACGTGCTCAAGGACGGCGACAAGCGCGCCGCCTATGACCGGTTCGGGCACGCCGCTTTCGAAAATGGCGGCGGTGGCGGCGCGGCGCACGGCTTCGGCTCTGATTTTGCCTCCGCGTTCGCCGATATTTTCGAGGGCGTGTTCGGCATGGCCGGTGCGCGCGGCGCGGCGCGTTCGGGGCGCGAGCGCGGGGCGGACCTGCGCTATAATATGGAAATCACGCTCGATGAGGCCTATCGCGGCAAGGCCGCCGAGGTGCGGATTCCCACCTCGGTCACCTGCGAGATCTGCTCGGGCAGCGGTGCCAAGCCGGGCACCAAGCCGAAGGCCTGCGCGACCTGCGGCGGCGCCGGCCGGGTGCGCCATGCGCAGGGCTTCTTCACGCTCGAGCGCACCTGTCCGGCCTGCCACGGCCGCGGTCAGGTGATCGACGATCCCTGCAAATCCTGTGCGGGCTCCGGCCGCGTGACGCGCGAGCGGACGCTGTCGGTGAATATCCCGGCCGGGGTCGAGGACGGCACCCGCATCCGCCTTGCCGGCGAGGGCGAAGCGGGCTTGCGCGGCGGGCCGGCCGGCGACCTCTATATCTTCCTGTCGATCGAGCCGCACGCCTTGTATCAGCGCGACGGCGCCGACCTGCATTGCCGCGTACCGGTGTCGATGGTGCAGGCCGCCCTCGGCGGCGAATTCGAGGTCCCCTCGATCGACGGCTCCAAGAGCCGCGTCAAAATCCCGGCCGGCACCCAGTCCGGCCGCCGCTTCCGGCTGCAGGGCAAAGGTATGCCGGTGCTGCGATCCAAGCAGAGCGGCGACATGTATGTGCAGGTGGTGGTTGAGACCCCGCAGAATCTGACAAAGAAGCAGCGGGAATTGCTGGCGGAGTTCGAGAAACTGTCATCCAAGGAAACCCAGCCGGAATCGGCGAGTTTCTTTACGCGCATCAAGGATTTGCTGGACGGACTCGGGACCCGGGCATCCTGACCGGGCGGTTCGGGGGCTGCTTGACCCCCTTGCATGGGGGATATACCGATAATTCCTTGGATTAGTCGTACAAGCTTCACATAAACCGTTCCGCCGATGCGTCTCCATCCAACCGTTGCCGAAAAGAAGGGCCTTCGTCTTGATGATGAGGTGCGCTTCATCCGTTCCTGGATCGAGAAGCCTTTGGCGACCGGGGCGGTGACCCCGTCGGGACGATTTCTTGCCCGCACCATGGCGTCTTATGTCGATGTCGCGACCCCCGGCCCGGTCGTCGAACTCGGACCGGGCACCGGGCCGGTGACGGAGGCCTTAGTCGGGCGCGGGGTCGATCCGAAACGGCTTGTGCTGGTCGAGTTCAATCCGACTTTCTGCCGGCTGCTCCGCAGCCGCTATCCCGAGGCGACAGTGGTGCAGGGCGATGCCTATCGCCTGAAGCCGCTGCTCGAAAACCTGCTACGCGAGCCCGCCTCGGCGGTCGTCTCCGGTCTGCCGCTGCTGACCAAGCCGCTGCGCACCCGCCTGCGCCTGATCAACGACGTCTTCAGCCTGATGCAGCCGGACGCCCCCTTCATCCAGTTCACCTATTCGATGACGACGCCGCCCATTCCCAAAGGCCTTGCCCGCGTCGAAACCGAAGCCTCCGACCGCATCTGGCTGAATTTCCCGCCGGCCCGGGTCTGGGTCTATCGCCGGGCCTGACCGCGCGCATTGTGTGCTAGGGAAAGCGGTCCGCCCGAGGCCGCCCGATGCCGGTACCCCGAATCCTCGTCTTTGCAGGCTCGATCCGCAGCGGCTCCCACAACACGGTATTGGCAGCGCTCGCCGCCAAGGAGCTCGCCCTTGCCGGCGCCGAGGTGACGCGCATCTCGCTTGCCGACTACCCGATGCCGCTCTATGACGCCGATCTGGAAGCAAAGTCCGGACCGCCCGAGCATGCCGTCAGGCTCAAGCAGATGATGATGGCGCATCACGGCGTCTTCATCGCCAGTCCCGAATACAATGCCTCGGTCACCCCGCTGCTGAAGAACGCCATTGATTGGGTTTCGCGTGTGCAGGAGGGCCGGGAGGTGGCGCTCGCCGCCTACAGGAACCGGGCGTTCGCGCTCGGCGGCGCGTCGAACGGCCAGTTTGGTGCCGTGCGTTCGCTGATGGCGCTTCGCCAGATACTCGAACTCGGATGCGGCGCGCCGGTCATCCCCGAGCAAATCGCGGTGACCCGCGCCGCCGACGCATTCGACGACATGGGCCAGCTCAAGGACGAGCGCAGCAGGAGCCAGCTCAACGCCGTCGTGCGCCGGCTGATCGAGAGCGCGCGGCAGATCATGCCATGGAGCGCTGCATGACGCCGCCCGCGCGCGAACGCCTCATCGTTGCGCTCGACCTGCCCTCGGTGTCCGACGCCGAGCGGCTGGTCGCGCGTATCGGCGATGCCGCGTGCTTCTACAAGATCGGCTATCAGCTTGCCTATGCCGGCGGGCTCGGATTTGCGCAGGAACTGGTGCGTTCCGGCTGCAAGGTCTTTCTCGATCTGAAGCTGCACGATATCGGCAATACCGTCGGCAAGGGCGTCGAAAGCGTCACCCGGCTGGGCGTAACCTTTCTCACCGTACATGCCTATCCGCAGACCATGAGCGCGGCGCTCGAAGCGCGCCGCGGCTCGCCGCTCAAAATCCTCGCCGTCACCATTCTGACCTCCTACAACGATGACGATGTGAAAGCCGCGGGTTATGCCGGCACGCTCGTCGAGCAGGTCCGCCGCAAGGCCGCCCAGGCGCGCGATCTCGGCATTGACGGGCTCGTCTGCTCGGCGGAAGAGGCCGCGATGCTGCGCTCCATCGTCGGCCCCGGGCGGCTCCTGGTGACGCCCGGCATCCGCCCCGCCGGCGCGGCGCGCGGCGACCAGAAGCGCATCATGACGCCGGCGGCGGCGATCCGGGCCGGCGCCGATCATCTGGTGGTCGGCCGCCCGGTCACCGAATCGCCCGATCCCAGAGCCGCAGCCGCAGCGATCGTTGCGGAAATCCGCGCGGCCGAAACCACCTGAAACCGCAAAGAGGAAGAGCAATGCCCAAGGGTTACTGGATTGCGCGTGTCGATGTGGATAACGACGAGGGGTACAAGGCCTATGCCGCGGCCAATCCCGCCATTTTCAGGAAATTCGGCGGACGCTTCATCGTGCGCGCGGGAAAATTCGAAGCGGTGGAGGGCAGCAGCCGGTCGCGCAATGTCGTAATCGAATTTCCCGATTACGAATCCGCCATGGCCTGCTATCGCTCGCCGGAGTATCAGGCGAACATCAAGGTGCGGGCACCACATTCGGTCGCCGACCTGGTCATTATCGAGGGCTATGACGGCCCGCAGCCCTGATCGTTCCGGCGACCGGCCCGCGCGTCCGCACGCGTGGTGCCGGTGACCAAAGGATGGACTTGCGGCCTTGGACCCGCGACCGACGGAGATTGCAGACATGTCCGACATGCGGTTGGTCATTGCCGGCGCCGGCGGGCGCATGGGACGCACGCTGGTCAAGGCGATTGCGGAGACGAAAGGGCTTGTGGTTGCCGCCGCGCTCGAACAGGCCGGCTCGCCGCTGCTCGGCCAGGATTGCGGCGAGTTGGCGGGCCTCGGCCGAAACGGCATCGCGCTCACGTCCGAGGCGCCGGCGGCATTGGCGCAAGCCGACGGCATTGTGGACTTCACGATTCCGGCCGCGACCGTCGATCTCGTCCGCAAGGCGGCGCCGGCGCGCCTCGTCCACGTGATCGGCACGACCGGTTTTTCGCCCGACGACGAGAAGGCGATTGCGGCGGCGGCCGCCGCCGGCGCCGTGATCGTGAAATCGGGAAACATGAGCCTCGGCGTCAATCTGCTGGCGGCACTGGTCAGGCGCGTGGCGCGCACGCTCGACGACAGCTTCGATATCGAGGTGCTCGAAATGCACCACAACAAGAAGATCGACGCGCCGTCGGGCACGGCGTTGCTGCTCGGCCGGGCGGCGGCCGAGGGCCGCGGCATCGATCTCGACAAGCGCAGCGTCATGACGCGCCAGGGCCATACCGGCGCCCGCAAGGCCGGCGACATCGGCTTTGCCACGCTGCGCGGCGGCTCGGTGGTGGGCGAGCACAATGTGATGTTCGCCGGGCCGGCCGAGCGCATCGAGCTTGCGCACAAGGCCGAAGACCGCATGATTTTTGCGCGCGGCGCGCTCAAGGCGGCGCTGTGGGCGCGCGGGCAGAAGCCCGGGCTCTATTCGATGGCGGATGTACTCGGCCTGAAGGATTTTTGACCGATACCACCCTCATCCTTCGAGATGGCGGCTTCGCTGCCTCCTCGGGATGAGGCCGATCAAAGCAGTGAGGAAAGAGAATGTCCGAACGTCTTCTCGTGCTCGTGCGTCACGGCCAGAGCGAATGGAACCTGAAGAACCTTTTCACCGGCTGGCGCGATGTCGACCTGACCGAGCAGGGCATCGCGGAAGCGCGCGCGGCGGGCCGCAAGCTCAAGGCGCAGGACCTTTCATTCGATGTCGCCTATACGTCCTCGCTCAAGCGCGCGCAGCGCACGCTCGACCTTATCCTTGAGGAAATGGGCCAGACGGGAATTCCGATTTATCGCGACCAGGCCCTGAACGAACGCGACTACGGCGACCTCGTCGGCATGAACAAGGACGACGCGCGCAAGAAATGGGGCGAGGAGCAGGTGCATACCTGGCGGCGCTCCTACGACGTGTCGCCGCCCGGCGGCGAGAGCCTCAAGGATACGGTGGCGCGCGCCTTGCCCTATTTCGTGCAGGACATCCTTCCCGCCGTGCTGCGCGGCCAGCGCGTCATCGTTTCCGCGCACGGCAATTCGCTGCGCGCTCTCGTCATGGTGCTGGAGCGGCTGACGCCGGACGGCATCCTCAAGCGCGAGCTGGCGACCGGCGTGCCGATCGTCTATCGGCTCAATGCCGACTCGACCGTCGCCTCCAAGCTCGATCTGGCGGCCTGAGCGCGCACGCAGGCTGCGTTCGCCGCATTAAGGTTGATTGCTAACCGCAATTCGCGCCAGTTGTTGATCGGGATGCCCTTCATGCCGTTAGCGGAAGGGCATGACGAGGGTCTTGGCATTGCTGTGTGCCGCGTGCGCGATGCTTCTCCCGCGCGCGCCGGCCGCCGCCGACCGGCCTGCGCAATATGTTGCGATCGCCTTCGACAATTGCACCGAACTCGAACGCTGGCAGGAATGGTCCGATTTCGCCGCCGCGCTCGAACGCGACGGCATTGTCGCGCGCTTCACATTCTTCGTAAGCGGCATCAATTTCATCGCCGATGCCAGGAAGGACATCTACCAGCCGCCGCGCGAGCCGCGCGGCCGTTCGCGCATCAATTTCGGCGGAACGCCGCGCGATGTGGCAAGCCGTATCGGCTACATCAACGGGCTGCGCCGCAAGGGCCATGAAATCGCCTCCCATGCCGTCGGCCATTTCGACGGCCGCCACTGGTCGGCGGCCGACTGGCAGAAGGAATTCGACAGCTTCGATACCGCGTTCGCGCATATCGCGGCGGTCAACGATCTGGCGGCCGGCGCGGGCTTTGATTTTCCTGTGCGCGAGATTGCCGGCTTCCGGGCGCCTTATCTGGCGACCAGCCCGGGTCTGTACGAGGTCATGTCTCGCGGGCGTTTCCGCTATCACGCCAATGGCGGAAAGGAACCGGATGCCTGGCCGGTCAAGGAGGGCGGGCTGTGGGCGTTCAGCCTGGCCAATATCCGTCTTGCCGGCGGGCGGCGGCGCACGCTTTCGATGGACTACAATTTTCTGGTCGCGCAATCGCTCGGTCTCGACGATGCCAGGAACCGGGATCGCCATCGCCAGCAGATGCTCGAGAGCTATCTCGATTATTTCCGCGCCAACTATGCCGGCAACCGCGCGCCGATCCATATCGGCCATCACTTTTCCGATTATCAGGGCGGCGCCTACCGGGAGGCGCTCAAGGATTTTGTGCGCTCGGTGTGCGGATTGCCGGAAGTGCGCTGCACGACCTATGCCCGGCTCGCCGACTTTCTCGACGCGCTCGATCCGCAGACGCTGGCCGCCTACCGCGCGGGCGGGTTTGCCCGCGCCGAAGCGCCGGCACTCGCCGCC
>WBUW01000526.1 GCA_008933495.1 Pseudorhodoplanes sp. | reverse complement strand
GGCGCCCGCGGCCGCCGGTGCGGCGGACGAGCGCCCCTTCTGGCAGCGCAAGAAATTGTCCGAAATGACCGCCGCCGAATGGGAAAGCCTGTGCGACGGCTGCGGGCGCTGCTGCCTGAACAAGCTGGAGGACGAGGATACCGGCCGCACCTTTTTCACCGACGTCGCCTGCCGGCTGCTCGACTGGAGCACCTGCCGCTGCAAGGACTATGCGAACCGCCGGAACAAGGTGCCAGACTGCGTGCGGCTGACCTGGCGCAATGTATGCCGCATCGTCTGGCTGCCGCCGACCTGTGCCTATGACCTGCTCGCCAAGGGACGCAATCTCTATTGGTGGCACCCGCTGGTCTCGGGCGATCCGCAGACGGTGCACGCGGCCGGTATTTCGGTACGCGGGCGCGTGCGCGCGAGCGAGGAAACCGTGCCGGACGCCGAGCTCGAATACTGCATCGTGAACTGGCCGGGACAGGTCCCGCGGGCGGGCGCCAGGGCCGCCGATCCGCGCCGCAACAAGATCGCCGCCGCGCCGGCGAAAACACCGGCCAAACGCTCCTGAGCCGCGCATCCTCTGAAGGCGATGCCGGAAGTCCAATAAAACGTGCATGCAGCGCGCATTGCGGGTATAAGGAAGAAAAACAGGAAGAAGGAAGAAACCGGACCCGGCCGGAGCCTGCTATGGCGCTCAATATCAAGAATGCCGAGACCGAGAAGCTGGCCCGCGAGCTGGCCCGCCGGCGCAAGCAGGGCATCACCGAGGCGGTGACCGAGGCGCTGCGCCGCGAACTCGAACGCGAGCGGCGGCGGCCGCGCCGCGAGAGCCGCGAGGCGTTCCTGAACGCTCTGCGGGAGATCGGCGAACGGGGCAGCCGGCACCCGGTGCTGGATTCCCGCAGCGACGAGGAAATCCTCGGCTACGACGAAATGACGGCGGAGCCCGGCGGCACGAACCGATGGTGATCGACACTTCGGCGCTGATCGCCCTGTTGCGGCGTGAGCCGGAGGCAGACCTATTTGCGCGTGCGATCGAAGCCGATCCCCGAAGGCTGATCTCGGCCGTGACCAAGCTTGAGGCGGGGATGGTTGCGTTTGGCCGGTTCGGACCCGCGGCGGCAGCCGACCTCGACGCTTTGCTGGCGGTGATCGCGCCGGCCGTGATCCCCTTCGACGAACGCCAGGCCGATGTCGCGCGCGAGGCGTTCGTGCGCTTCGGCCGCGGGCGCCACCCGGCGGCGCTCAATTTCGGCGACTGCGCGGCCTATGCGCTGGCGGTCTGCGAGGCCGAGCCGCTCCTTTTCAAGGGCACCGATTTCAGCGCGACCGATGTGGCGGTGGTGATGCCGGGCGGGAGTCGCTATCAGGAAAATATTCCTTGACAGCGTCCCGCTGCTCCGTTAGGGTTGCGCCACGCTCCATATTTGCGCCCTGAGACGAGCCCGCCGCCGCGGGCTTTTTATTGGCATCTGTTCGCTGGCGCAGATAGGCGGCGCGGTCCGCCGCGCGGCGTTGCGCAAACGGCGCGGCGTCGATTCACTCCAAGACTTCTTCCACAACCCCACGAGAATCCCATGTCCCGCAGACCGATCCCCGTCACCCGGCGGGAAAGCCCCTATGCGCCGCCGAGCGAGGCCGACATCGCGTGCGCGCGCCAGATGTACATCGACGGCTTCACGGTCTCGCGCATCCTGGCGCGCTGCGACATGGCGCTCGGCACGCTTTATTACTGGCTCGACGGCGGCCCGAACGAGGCCGGCGGTCCGGCCTTGCCGCCGATCCCGCGCCGGCGCGTCGTGGTCGGCAAGCGCCGTCGTGCGCTGCGCGGCGATGCGGTCTCGCTGCATGCGCGGCTTTATCGCACCGCCGAGCGGCAGGCGCGCGACATCGAAATGCGGCTCGCGCAGGCCGGCCGCCCGGCCAGCGAGCGCGAGGCCGATGCGCGGATGCTGGCCATGCTGGTGAGAACCCTGCGCGATCTCGCCGGGCTCGGCCGGCCGGAGGCCGGTGCCGCCGCGAC
>WBUW01000051.1 GCA_008933495.1 Pseudorhodoplanes sp. | reverse complement strand
CCGTCCTTTTCGTAGAGCTTGCGAAGACGCAGGAAGAGATCCGCAAGGATATCGATATCGCGCCGGGATTCGAAATAGGGATCGGCGGCCTGCCACTTCCAGGTAACATTACGGCTGGAATTGGTGAGACTGCCCTCCTCTTCGACAAAGGACGTGGCCGGGAGCATGAACACTTCGGTCTGAATCTTGGCGGTATCAACATTATTGTACTCGCCGTGATTTTCCCAGAACCGGACCGTGTCCGTCTCGATCGGATCCACGCTGACAAGGAATTTCAGCTTGGACAAGGCAGCAATTGTCTTGCCCGAATACGCAATCGACATCAGCGGATTGAAACCCTGGCATATCAGCCCGGTCGTCTTGCCCTGATGCATCACGTCGAACATGCGCAAGGCATCATAGCCGACGTCGAGCTTCGGCAGCCAGTTGTAGCCGAAGTCGTTTTCCTTGGTTGCCTTGTCGCCGTACATGCTCTTCAGGAAGCTCACATAGAACTTCCTGTAGTTCTGCCAGTAGCTGGTCTGATTGGGCTGTAGCGGCTTAAAGGTCCGCTTGCCGAGGTGCGACTCCAGCGTCGGCTCACTGTCGGTCGGCATTGCCAGATAGCCGGGCAACGACGCCGTAAGCGTGCCGATGTCGGTGATACCCTGCACGTTGGCATGTCCGCGCAATGCGTTGATGCCACCACCCGGCACCCCGATGTTGCCACAGAGCAATTGGATCATCGCCGCCGTGCGGATGTTCTGCGCACCATGCGAATGCTGAGTCCAGCCGAGCGCGTACATGACGGTCATGGACCGCTCGCCGTTGGCGGTCGAAGCGGCCATCTCGCACACCTTCAGGAACTTGTCCTTCGGCGTGCCGCTGATGCGTTCGACCGTTTCGGGCGTGTACGTCGCAAAGTGCTTCTTCATGAGCTGATAGACGCAGCGCGGATTGGACAGCGTCTCGTCGCGCACGGCAAAGCCGTCCGGCCCGATCTCATATTCCCACGAACTGCGGTCATAGGAGCGCTTCGTCGCGTCGTAACCGGAGAACAGCCCTTCATTGAAGGCGAAGCCCTCCTTCACGATGTAGGAGGCATTGGTGTAGTGCTTCACATATTCCTTGTGAATCTTGTCGTTGCTGAGCAGATAATTCACCACACCCGACAAAAACGCGATATCGGTTCCCGGACGCAGCGGCGCATAGTGATCCGAAACCGCCGCCGACCGCGTAAAGCGCGGATCGACCACCATCAGCTTGGCGCCACGCTCGGCTTTCGCCTCGGTGACCCACTTAAATCCGCAGGGATGCGCTTCCGCAGCGTTGCCACCCATGATCCAGACGACATCAGCATTCCTGATGTCGGTCCAGGAGTTGGTCATTGCACCGCGACCGAATGTTGGGCCCAGACTGGACACCGTCGGTCCGTGTCATATCCTTGCTTGGTTCTCGATCTGCAGCAGCCCGAGACCGCGCGCGACCTTCCAGGTCACCCAGCCTGTCTCGTTCGTGCACGAACTGCCTGACAGAAACGCCATGGTTGGCCAGCGATTGACCAGCACGCCGTCCTTGTTCTTGTCGATGAAATTGGCGTCGCGGTCTTCCTTCATAAGCTTCGCGATGCGCTCCATCGCAAAGTCCCAGGTGACCTGCTCGAACCTGTTGCTGCCGGGCTTGCGGTACATCGGATACTTAACGCGCGTCTTGGCCCTGATGTAATCAAGGGCGCCCGCACCTTTCGGGCACAACGTGCCGCGATTGACAGGATTGTCGACGTCACCTTCGATGTGCGTGACTTCCATCCTGCCCTTCTCGGACTTCGCCGAGAACACCATCATGCCGCAGCTAACGGCACAGTAAGGACAGGTGCTGCGCGCTTCCTTGGTCTGCGCGAGTTTGAATGGCCGGATGGACGCAGCGTGCGCGGCTTCGATTTCACCAAATCCAAACGCGCCGAGAGTCGTTCCCGCCAAACCCGCGCTTGCGCCCTTCATAAATGAGCGCCGCGAGAGCTCCATATTCATAGACGTTCCCTCGTATTGGCCCCCGCCGGGGGACACCCCGAACATAAAGTTCGTCGACGAAAGAGTATTTTTGCCTTATTCTAAAGTCAAACTTCGTAACCAATACATATTGACGCATAGCATTGGGGAATTGCCCAATTTATTGCCGCGATTTCGACGGACGCGCTGTTGAATCGCGGTGGACGCCCGATCCGAATCGAAAGTCCGGATTGGGAATTGTGCGATAGCAAATTTCTATTGCGCGACGCAGCATAGTTGCGGTTCGCATCTGCATGTTGTTGCATGCGTATATTTCCGGCTGCGCCGGAAATATTTTGATAGAATTTTATCTTGACGCTTTCATTGCAGACCGGTCCTATTCCGGTGTGTCGTCAATGGTCGCTCCCGAGGTTCGGGGCAGGCATTTTCAGCAAGCGCGCATTGGTGCGAGACCTTGCCGCCGAGGCGTGCTCGCATATCCGTTGACGATGCTGGCCGCTGTCACGGCCGCACGCATAATTGTACGGCCGCGTTTTGCGAAACCGGCACCACCTCCACAACTCATCGATCCGGATGAAGCGCTGAACGTCTCTTCGGACGACCGCAAACCGGAATTCGTTCTTCCCGGCATTTCCGGCGCGAGCCGTTCCCTCGCCGATTACCGCGGGCATCCGGTGCTGGTGCATTTCTTCGCAACCTGGTGCGAGCCGTGCCGCCCGGAAATGCAGGCGCTCGAACGCCTCATCGCCAGGCATGGTAATAATGTCGTGATGCGCATCGTCGCAATTTCGGTCGCCGAACCGGGCGGGCGGGTACAGCGGCATTTCGAAAAATTTCCGGTCAGCTTTTCCATTCTCCTGGATCGCGACCGTGCGGTGGCGAAGTCCTGGAACGTCCAGACGCTTCCCACCTCCTTTCTGCTTGGCACGGACCTGACCCCGCATTTTTTTGTCGAGCAGGACCTGGAATGGGATCGGCTCGATTTTCCGAAACTGCTCAAGTCTCTCAAAGCGAGAACGCCCGCCGGCGCGGCCATGCCTGGCCTGCGGCGAGCCAGGCCAAATCAAACGGGAGGACAAGATGAACATTGGCAGACGCGACTTGCTGAAGGCGGACGCCGCACTGTCCGGAGCGTGGGAGGGCAACTGGCTCGCCTACAACTTTGCACGCGATGTCGTGCTGCCGGGCGTGGCCGGGCCGACGCTGGAATTTCTCATGTATCCGTAGACCGAGGCGGCATCGGTTCGCATCGACTGCCTCGATCCCGACAATTTCAGGTATACGATCACTGCGCAGGAAATTTCCGTCTGAACCTGCGATATATGAAATGACAATGAAGGTGGCACGGATTTGCCGCCTTCTCCGCCGACCAGGAAAACAGGTAGCGACATGACGCAAACGGCTCCCGATCTGCATGGATTAGGAAATCTGCCGGTCCTGCGGCCGCGAACGCCTTGCGCAGCGTTCCGGTCGGCGGCGTGCTTATACAGGAATGTCGTGATCCGCCTGCGGCCATTGAATTTCCGCATTCCATCGCGCCGGCGGGGCAGGCAGTGAGAGATCAGGAACAACCGGACGACCTCGATGATTCCGGGATCGTCCAGGTCCGCAACCCATCGTTCTGAACGACACATGCAGCCGATTTATCTCGACTACAACGCGACAACGCCCATCGACCCGGTGGTGTTCGAGGCCATGCTGCCCTATCTGCGCGGGCAGTTCGGCAATCCCTCCTCGGCACACGCGCTGGGGCACGCGGCGCATGACGGCGTCGAGACCGCCCGCGCCGACGTTGCGGCCCTGATCGGAGCCAAAGCCGATGAAATCATATTCACCAGCGGCGGGACCGAGGCGACCAATTTCGCGATCGTCGGCGCCGCAAGCCGGGAGCCTGGCCGGCGCATGATCGTGACGACGGCGATCGAGCATCCGGCGACTGATGCGACATGCGCCGCGATGGAGCAGCGTGGCTATACGGTGCGCCGCATCGCGCCGCGATCCGACGGCCGGGTCGATCCTGCCGAGATGATCGGTGCGATCCGTCCCGACACGGCCTTGGTGACAATCATTCATGCGCAAAACGAGATCGGCACGCTGCAGCCGGTCGAGGAGATTGCCGCTGCAGCGCGTCGCCACGGGATCCCCGTGCATGTCGACGCGGCGCAATCGATCGGAAAGATCAAAGTCGACGTGCAGGCGCTGGGCGCCGATCTGTTGTCGATTGCCGGCCACAAGCTCTACGCGCCAAAGGGCGTCGGTGCGCTTTACGTGCGGCGCGGCGTCGATGTGCGCCCGATCCTGTTTGGCGCGGGACAGGAACATGGGCGACGGCCCGGCACGGAAAACGTCGCCGGCATCGTCGCGCTGGGACGCGCCTGTACGCTCGCTGGCGAAATGCTCGAACGCGAGCGTGAGCGCCTTGCGCGGCTGCGCGACGGACTGCTCGCCAGACTCGGGCAGGAAGTCCCCGGGCTGAGGCTGGTGGGGCACCCGTCCGACCGGCTTCCCAATACGCTGAACGTCCTGTTCCCGGGCGTGTCCGGAAGAAAATTGCTGCAAGGCTGCCCGCGCGTTTTGGCTTCGACCGGCTCTGCATGTCACGCCGACCGCGAAGATCCCTCGGCGATCCTGCTCGCAATGGGGATTCCCGCAAACGCGGCGCTCGGCGCCGTGCGCCTGTCGCTCGGGCGCACCATCGCCGATGACGATATTGCGGAAGCGGCGGCCGCACTCGGCACCGCCTGGCGCCAGATGAGCGGCGCCGCACTCCCGCGCGCGCGGATTTCCACTCCATAGGCCCGTTCATGACTGTGCACGCCATCAAACTCACGAGTCTCGCGCATGGCGGCGGCTGCGGCTGCAAGCTGGCGCCGTCCGTCCTTCAGGACCTGCTGTCTTCCGTCCCCCGGAATAATGTGTATTCGCAATTGCTGGTCGGCACCGAGACCTCGGACGACGCAGCCGTCTGGCAGCTCGACGACAAGACCTGCATTATCGCAACGACGGATTTTTTCATGCCGATGGTCGACGACCCGTTCGATTTCGGCAGGATCGCCGCGACCAACGCGATTTCCGACATCTATGCAATGGGCGGCACGCCGATCATGGCGCTGGCCATCCTGGGAATGCCGGTCGACAAGATCGCTCCCGAGCAGGTCCGCCGGATCTTGGAGGGCGGAGCCCATGTCTGCACCGCCGCCGGAATCCCGGTTGCCGGCGGCCATTCGATCGACTGTCCCGAGCCGGTCTATGGACTTGCCGTCATCGGCCTTTGCCGCCCGGAAGAATTGCGGCGCAATGCCGATGCCAAGCCGGGCGACGCAATCATTCTCACCAAGCCGCTTGGCGTTGGAATTTATTCGGCGGCGATCAAGAAGGGAGCGCTGGCGCAGGCCGGCTATGACGATCTGATCGCCACCACCACGCTTCTCAATCGCGTCGGCGCCGAGCTCGCGAAAATGCCGGACGTTCATGCCATCACCGACGTTACGGGATTCGGCCTGCTCGGACATGGCCTGGAAATGGCGCGTGGTTCCGGCGTGACGCTGCGCATTCGCCTCGACGACATCCCGCTTCTGCCCAACGCCGCCGCCCTGGCGCAGAAAGGTTTTGTTACCGGCGCATCGCATCGCAATTGGGCGAGCTATGGCAACAGCGTGACCTTGCCGCGCGATCTGCCCGAATGGCGGTGCCATCTGCTGACCGACCCGCAGACCTCGGGCGGCCTGCTGGTCGCCTGCACGCGCGACAAGGCGGCATCAGTTACCCGGTTCATCCTCGACGCCGGCTATCCGGCAGCGCGGATCATCGGACACGCCGAAGCGGGGCCGGCGGCAATCAGATTTGAATGATCGCCGGCGGCGTGAACCGCGCCGATGGATTGCCATGCGGTGGCGAGCGGCGCAGAGGCAAGCTCACGGAGGTGCGGTTGCCCGGCGCCTGATGCGGGCGCCCGCCGTTGTAATAAGAAGCGATTCAACAAGCGATCCCGGCACGGACCTCGCGGCCGCGGTCACGTCTTGACTAGCTGATTGAATTCACTATGATTTAATCATTCCGTTGATCAAATTAGGATACCTGAGCCCTGCCATCAACCCGCAGTCCCAAACTGGCGCTCTTCGCCCAATTCGCCGCGGTCGCCAAGGCGCTGGCGCACCCCCACCGTCTTGAGATTCTGGAACAGCTCGCCCAAGGCGAACGCAGCGTCGAGGTTCTGGCCGATCGGACCGGGCTCTCGATCGCCAACGCGTCGCAGCATCTTCAGCAAATGCGGCGCGCGGGCCTGGTGACAAACAGGCGCAACGGAAAGTTCGTCTACTACCGGCTTGCCGATGACACCGTGCTCAACCTGTTGGCGGTGCTGCGCCGGATCGCCGAGCAGAACGTGGCCGAGGTGGAACGGGTTGTGTGCAGTTATTTCCATGACCGCGACAGCCTCGCCCCGATCTCGCGCGAGGAGCTTCTGGCGCGCTCGCGCGCGGGCGAAGTGATCGTCCTCGATGTCAGGCCGCCCGATGAATTCGCGCTCGGTCATTTGCCAGGCGCGGTAAACGTGCCGCTGCGCGAACTCGAGACGCGGCTTGCCGAATTGGACCCCGCGCACGAGGTCGTTGCCTATTGCCGCGGCCCCTATTGCGTCCTGTCCTACGAGGCGGTGGCGGCGCTGCGCGCGCGCGGCTTCAAGGTGCGCCGGTTGGAGGACGGCCTTCCCGAGTGGCGCGCCGCGGGGTTGCCGGTGGTCACTGGCAATGCCTGACAAACAAATGCAGCCGGGAAAGCGCGGCGCGACCGACAAAACGCGCGATTCGGGCGTTCCGTGGCCTGGTCACCGTGTCGGATGAATGCCGGGGGATGCGCTGCGAGAACGTGCCAGCAGGCTCCGGACGACGTTATCTCAGCGATGCAAGATAGGCGACGAGATCGTCCACGTCGCGATTGCGGAGATTCGCCTTCGGCATCAACGACAATTCCCGGTCGTGCCCGGCGGAATCACGATAACGCTCGAGCGGAACGATAAAGCCGGAAGGATTGGCGATCGATCGCCGCAGGTAACCGGGCCAATGCACGCCGCCGGCAAAGGAAAGGTCCGGGCCATGATCCACAACCTCGCCGCCCGGCAGCCGGTGGCAGCCGGCACAGCCATGCTCCTCGACCAAGCTCCTGCCGCGCCCGCGGTCGCCGGTGGCGACGGCCTCGCCCAGCAGGGCGGTCAAGGCGCGGCGGTGCTGCGTGCGGTCCGGCAGGCGCAGCAGATGCCATGCCGAAAGATGCTTGCGGCCGTCGCGCGCCTGCGCACGGCCATCCCAGATCGCGATTGCCAACGGCAACGGGTTGCGCTCGACGGGCAGTGATCCGAGCAGGACCACGCTCCACCTGCCTTCGTGCCAAACCGATCGCGCCTGCGGCGCGCGTCCTCGCCCGGGCCCGAGCGTGCCAAAACCGCGCGCGACCAGAAACTCTGGCTTGCGTCCATGGCGCCAGAACCACATCGAGACCGGGCGATCCTTTTCTCCCATCCCGATGTACGGAAGGCTTTGCTCGAGCCGGGTGAATTGCACGGCGACAGCGTCCGGAAACGTATCCGTCGCGTCGGTGCGGTACTGATCGCGGGTTTGATCCGGCCAGGTCAGCTTCACGGCGAGGTGCGTGCGGCTTGCCAGCGCGCGCATTTCCACCGGGATTGGCGCGCCGTTCTCCAGGCCGGGGGCAATCATTTGTTGGGGATAAGCAAGCAACAAGGTGGGAGCTGCCTTCGACCAGGCAGGGTGGCTTGGGTCGAGCGGCGGCGCGGCGAGCAGCGCGGCTGCCGACATCCGGCCGCTGCGCATGAGCAGCGCGGCCGGGTCGGCGGCCAGGGCCGCGCCCGCCGTGAGCGCGGCCGTAACCAGGCCGAGCAACGTCTTCATGGTCGCTCCTCGCGCGGGCGGCTGAGCCGAAACATGTCGCCGTGGCGGTAGGCGATCAAAAGATCAATCGTTTCGGATTCGCCGCCACCTTGCTTGACCGCAATCTCCTTTTCGAGCCGCGTCAATGCGGCGTGAACCTCGGGGCCAAACAAATGCTCAAGGTAGTCCGCAGGAATGCGCGCGGTGTCTGTGCGACGGCCTTCGGAATCGAAGCTCGGTGGACTTAGCGGCGGCACATAAAACACGTTCGGCTGAGTACCGAAGTCGGGGCGCAGCGGCAATGCCACTTTCCACAACTCCACCAGCTTGTAGACCGCGCCCTCGCGGTCGTCGCGATAGGCCACGTGACGTGCGCGGCCGACGCATTGGAAGGCGCAGGCCTGCGGGACGCCTTTCTCCACGCGCGGATAGCAGAAGATGCATTTCTCCGAGCGCCCCGCAGTCGGATTAAAATAGATCTTCTTATAGGGGCAGGCGGCGATGCAATAACGGTAGCCGCGGCATTGTTCCTGGTCGATCAGGACGATGCCGTCCTCCTCGCGCTTGTAGATCGCGTGGCGCGGGCAAGCCGCAAGGCAGGCAGGCCTCGTACAATGGTTACAGAGGCGCGGCAGGTAGAAATAGAAGCCGTTGGGATATTCGCCCGCGCCCTGATCCTCGTCCCAGTTCGGCCCCCATTCCATCGGCAAGGTCGGACGCAGCGGGGTGTCGCCCTGCTGAAAAAGCGCCTGGTCGTAGTTAAAATCGACCGGAATGCCGTAATCCTCTTTCAGGCGGGGCAGCCGCCCAGGCCGCAGCGCCTCGCCATCCCAGCCGCCGCCGGCCTGCTCCCAATCGCGCGGGTAGCCTCTGCCGGGCTGGGTCTCGACGTGGTTCCAATACATGAACTCGCGGCCGCCGCGATCGGTCCATTGCGACTTGCAGGCAAGCGTGCAGGTCTGACAGCCGATGCACTTGTTGAGGTCGATAACCATGGCGAGCTGGCGGCTCATGCGCTCACCTTCTCGATGTCGACCGCGGATTCGTGCGCGATCATGTTGCCGTCCCAGTTTGGATCGAACGTCAGGTGTCCCCAGCCGTCGACCAGCTCGATCAGCGAGATCATGCCGGCCACCACCGAGTTTTTGCCGGCGCGGCGCGCGAACATGTAGGGCTCCCAGGCGTGGTCGGTGACCACGGCATCGGGCGGCACGGCAGGCATCAGCTTGGCGCGGGCGTAAAACGCGCCGATGTCGTTGAACACGCGCAGCATGTCGCCCTCGCCGATGCTTCTTGCCGCCGCCGTCCTCGGATTAAGCCAGACATACGGCTCGCCCCGTTGCAGGCGCAGAAGCTGCGCGTTGGCGCGCCACTGCGAATGGATGCCCCAGCGGGTATGCGGCGTGTAGAAAGCGAACGGAAAAGTGGTCGGCCGCACCGGGCCGACCGCGGTCGGCACCCGCCATCCCTGTCGCTTGAACACCGGGTGATCGACGAAGAACTGCTGCCGCCCGGTCTGCGTCTTGTAGGGCTGGCGCAGATGGACGTTGCGCTCGAATGAGTAGTACGGTTGATTGGCATAGAGCGGCGAGGTAAAGCCCGCTTCCCGGTTCAACACCACGAAACCGTACTTCTTCGCATCTTCCGGCGTCCACGGGCTGATCTGTGGTACGTTTTGCATCAGCCATGCCACCACATCGGCATCCGTGCGCAGGGCGCCGTCCATGGTGAAGTCCGCCGCCATGCGCTGGAAGTCGCGCATGACCGGCGCCGCCTTGTCGCCAGATTGCGTGAGAAAATCAGGATCGGGGATTGCGGCAATGCCGCGTTTGGCCGCCGCGCGTGCGATCGCCTCGGCAAGGCCGGCGCAGATCTCCCACTCCGAGCGGACCTCGCCGATGCGCTTCAGTCCCGGCGGCGGAATGGTGACGTTGCAGAAGCGGTGGTAGCCGAGCTCGCCGCGGATGTCCCAGGTCTCGTAATGGCTGGTGGCGGGCAGCACGATGTCGGCCCACAATGCCGAGGAATCCATCCGGTGATTGACGTTGACATAGAGATCGAGGTCGCGCAGCACGGCCTCGCGGTGATGCGCCTCGGCCTTGTTGCGGCGGAACATGTTGTCGGCGAACAGCAACAGTACGCGCGGCTTGCCGTAATAGGAGGCGTTGCGCGCAAGCTTGTCCTTGGTCAGGCGCTCGATCTCGTCGATGCCGTAACCGGCGGCGGCGCGCAGTTGGTCATCGGGATAGTGGCGACGCAGCGTGCCCGCCATGTCGCCATTGAGCCATTCGCTGAAGAAGCCGGAGGCAAAGCGGGCCGGTTTGGGACTCGCCAACGGCGCGATGCCGTCGAGGCTCCAGTTGTTCTCCGTGTCGAGGCCGCCGCGATCGCCGCAATGGCCGGTGAGCGCGCAGGCAAGCGCCGCCGCCCAGCACGTCATCGTGCCAGAGACGTATTTGTGCAGCGAGAAGCCGATATTGATGATGGCCTTGCGCGCTCGCGCGAAATCGCGCGCCATTTGCTCGATCAATTCGGGGTGCACGCCGGTGATTTGCTGCGTCTTCTCGGGCGGGAACTTTGCCGCCTCCGCCTGCACCAGCTCGAACACCGTGGTGACGGGAATTGCTTGTCCGTCCGCGCCGCTAACTTCGAAACGACCGCGCAGCGCCGGACGAATGTCTTCGAGCCGCAGCGTCTTTTTGAAATGGCCGGGCGCGCCCGGCATGGGCGCCGGCTTCGCGGTTGCTTCGTCCCAGGCATAAAACAGGTCATCCTTGCCGCCGCGGCGAAGATCGCGATGGCGCAGGAAGTCGCCGGTGTCGAGGCGGACGAGAAACGCCAGGTCGGTCTGCTCCTTGACGAATGCCTCATCGAGCTGGTGGTCGCGCAGCAGCACGTGCAGAAGCGACATCGCCACGAACGCATCGGTCCCCGGCCGGACCGGAATCCAGCAGGTGGCGATCTTGGCGGTGGCGTTGTAGTCGGGCGAGATGGCATAGATGCGCGCCCCGCGATAGCGCGCCTCGGTGAGATAGTGGGCGTCGGGAATGCGGCTGACCAGCGGGTTGATGCCCCACAGAATGATCGTGTCGCATTCGAACCACGCATCGAGCGTGTGGCCGACGGTAGCAAGCCCGTAGGCGAGCGAGGCGCCGGTGAACATGTCGCCGACGGCGCTTGCGGGATAGAGGCGCTGCGCGCCGAGCAGCGACCCCAGTCGCAGTGGCCCCGCGCGCCGTCCCTGCGAGAGAATGCCGGTCCCGCAATAGACCATCAGGCTGCCGGGGCCGTGCCGGGTCAGGCTGTCGACCACCGCGCCGGCGACCGCGTCATACGCTTCGTCCCAGGT
>WBUW01000050.1 GCA_008933495.1 Pseudorhodoplanes sp. | reverse complement strand
CTCCAAAGCGCCGGATCCGGCGTGGTCGGGCCGCAAGACCGCGAACAGTCCGGTCCGGGGCCCGGTGGACGGCCGGCAGCCGCCATTTGGCCCCTTTTATCCCGATAAACGATTCACGACAGACGCGCGCGACCGTGGCCGGTGCGGCGCGAATGTTATAGAAGGATTTCCGATGCCGTTGCGCCCCGCTCTGGCCGGGAACCGCCGGTTTCTCAGGACTTTCGCGCCGTGGACGAGCCAACCGTCAGTCTGAAGGAGCGCCTGCGGCGCTTTTTCCTCGATCTCGACGCCCGCATCGATTCGGGCCTGTTCCATGCCGGACGCTGGGCGCGCGAACTGTTCGAGCGCTTTACCGCCTATATGGACGGCTTCTATGTCGCCGGCTGGCGGCGCTGGCTTTTGGTGGAGCCGCTTTCGGAAGCGGCCACGCTCGGCACCGGCGGCCTCGTGCTGATGCTGGCGCTCGCCATTCCGGCCTTTCGCGAGACCTCCGACGAGGACTGGCTGAAAAAGTCGGAACTGGCGGTGACCTTCCTCGACCGCTACGGCAACGAAATCGGCTCGCGCGGCATCAAGCACAATGACGCCATCCCGCTCGACCAGTTCCCCGACCATCTTATCAAGGCGGTGCTGGCGACCGAAGACCGGCGCTTCTTCGATCATTTCGGCATCGACGTTCCCGGCACCTTCCGCGCGCTGCTCGCCAATACGCGCGCCGGCGGCGTCGTGCAGGGCGGCTCCTCCATCACCCAGCAGCTCGCCAAGAACCTGTTCCTGTCCAATGAGCGCACGATCGAGCGCAAGGTCAAGGAAGCCTTTCTGGCCCTCTTCATCGAGACGCGGCTGACCAAGAACGAAATCCTCAAACTCTATCTCGACCGCGCCTATCTTGGCGGCGGAACGTTCGGCGTCGACGCCGCCGCACAATACTATTTCAACAAGTCGGCGCGCGACGTGAACCTTGCCGAAGCGGCCATGCTTGCCGGTCTGTTCAAGGCGCCGACCCGTTTTGCTCCGCATATCAACCTGCCGGCCGCGCGCGCGCGCGCCAATGTCGTGCTCGATAATCTCGTTGAAGCCAGCATGATGACGGAAGGCCAGGTGTTCGGCGCCCGCCGCAATCCCGCCAGCGCCATCGACCGGCGCGATGAACGGCTGCCAAATTATTATCTCGACTGGGCGTTTGAAGACGTGCGCAAGCTCGTCGATACGTTTCCAAAAAACATCGTCGAGCGCGTATTCGTCGTGCGCACCGGCCTTGATTCCAACCTGCAGCGGCATGCCGAGAACGTGGTGGAGAACCTGCTGCGCCAATACGGCGCGGTTTACAAGGCGCGCCAGATCGCCGTGGTGGTGATGGACAATGACGGCACCGTCCGCACAATGGTCGGTGGCCGCGACTACGGCACGAGCCAGTTCAACCGCGCGGCCGATGCGTTGCGTCAGCCGGGTTCGTCGTTCAAGCCCTATGTCTATGCCACCGCCCTCGAAAGCGGAGTGATGAAACCGAATTCCACGGTCGTCGACGGCCCGGTCTGTATCGGAAACTGGTGCCCGCACAATTATTCCGGCGGCTATTCCGGCGCGATGTCGTTCACCACGGCTTTGGTGCGCTCGATCAACACCATCGCTGTCAAGCTCTCGATCGTCATCGGCAACGGCAATCCGCGCGCCGGCCGCAACAAGATCGTCGAGCTGGCGCGCCGCATGGGCCTGCGGACCCCGCTCACCGACACGCCGTCACTGCCGATTGGAGCGGCCGAAGTCACGGTGCTCGATCATACCAGCGCCTATGCGACGTTCCCGAACGGCGGGCGGGCGGTCATGCCGCACGCGGCAATGGAGGTGCGCAGCTCGACCGGCGAAGTGATCTGGCGTTTCGATCGCGACGGCAAGAAGCCGGTCCAGGTCATGCGCCCGCAGGTCGCAATCGACATGAACGTGATCATGAATCAGGTCGTGGAGGCCGGCACCGGCCGGCGCGCGCAAATTCCCGGCGTCAAGGCCGCTGGAAAGACCGGTACCACCAACGCCTATCGCGACGCCTGGTTCGTCGGATTTACCGGCAACATGTCGGCCGGCGTCTGGGCCGGCAATGACGACTATGCGCCGACCAACCGCATGACCGGCGGCTCGTTGCCGGCCATGGTCTGGCAGCAGATCATGAGTTACGCGCACCAGGGACTCGATCTGAAAGCCATTCCTGGCGTGAAGCCTTTCGGGCCGGCGGTCGGCGGCGAGGTTGCCGCCAATGTCAAGTCGCCGGATTACGTGCCGCCGCCGGCACTTTTGACCGGCAAGGGCGCCGCCGTCCTTGTCCGCATCGAACGGATGTTGGAGGACGCCGCCCGTGCCATGGCCAGGACGCCGCCGGCACCCGATCGCACTACCGGGCTCGATGCCGCGCCGTCGCCGGGCAAGGCCGTCGCCGCGGCCTCCGACGGTACTCCCGTGCGCGCGGTGCGCGGCAATTGAACTTGCGGACAAGACCTCCATGTCGATGACCTTTGGTCGCCGGATGGCCTGATCAGCGGATTCGAACGTGCGTTTCCTCGCCGGCCTGCTCTTTGCCCTTACCGTCGCCGCCGTGGTCGGCCTCGGCACCACCTTGCTTGCGCTGTCGCGCGGGACCGCCTTCGGTTCGTTCACGATTGGCGCCTGGACCGCCTGGCCAAAAACCGGATCGATCGAAATCGATCCCTATGCGCGCGCGACCATATCCCGCAGCGGAGCCCTGCCGATCGGACTTGGCGACGGAGTTGCCTTTCTTTCGACCGCCGACGACGACGGACAGCGTCTCGACGGACGATGCGACGTCATCGTGGCCGGCACGACGCCGCAGGCGCGCTATTGGACGCTTACGCTCTACGACCCGGAGGGCCGCCTGGTCGGCAACGCGCGCAATCGCCACGGCTTCACGAGTCAGGAAATCGTGCGGCGTAGCGACGGCAGTTTCGAAATCGCGATTGCGCCGCGCGCGCGCCCGGGCAACTGGCTTCCGTCCGGCGGCATCGAGCGCTACACGCTCGTCTTTCGCCTCTATGACACGCCGGTCGGCGTCGCGACCCGCACCGGGCGGGAAACGCCGATGCCTTCCATCCATCGGGGGCGTTGTTCATGAACCGCTGGCTGCTTTGGCTGTTGGGCGGAACGATCCTGGGCGGGATCGTGCATCTGGCGACGGTTCTGATCGTCCCGCGCACCGCAACGCAGGACGCCTATTCGCGTATCGCCGCGATCGCGTCGGTCAACGCCGTCATCGCCCTGCCCGACCCGTCGGCGGAAAGGTCGCTGCTGCCGTTCATGGATCCGGCTTTCGTCACGGCCGTGTGCCGCTATGATCTGTCGGACGGCGCCCTGAAGCTGACGACACCGGTCAGCCCGGCCTATACGTCGGTTTCGTTCTATACACGCAACGGCATCGCCTATTACGCCATCAATGACCGCGCCGCCGGACGGCGCGTCATCGAACTCGACCTGATGACCGCGGCCCAGCGCGCCTTGTTGCCTGACGACGAGGATACCACCGCCGCCGACAGGCTGATCGTGGAATCGCCGACCATCACCGGACTGATCGTCCTGCGCGCGCTCGTCCCCGAGCCCGGCACCGCGCCGCAGGCACGCGGTGCGCTGGGCAATGCGCGCTGCGCCAGGATATCGAGCTGACCTATTTGCGCACGGCCGCAGCGATCGGCGGCACCGGAACAAGCTGCACCTGGGCGATCCGCGTCTTCAGCGACGTCCATTGCCGCTCGGCTTCCACAGCCATGCCCGACGGCGTCGAGATGACCAGACGCTCCAGCGTGAAGTGATAGGCTTTCGCGCGATCCAGAAGCGAGCGGTGGACCCATCCGACGATCAGTTTGTTCTCGATCATGCGGCGCCGGGCATCCAGCAATTCCTCCGGCGAGAGAACCGAAACAAAAGCGAGACTCTTTTCGCGCTTGGCATCGAGATCGAGCACCCGGCGCGCAATGTCGGCAAACGGCGCGATACGCACGATGTCGTTGCGGATGTCGTCGGTCAAACGCGCATAGAGCGCGCTGGTGGAGCGGGTTTCCCGCGTCAGAAGCTCTTCGGCATAGTCGCCCGGATCGAACGTATACCAGCGTTCGAGGAAAATCTGGCTCAGGCCGTATTCGCTCAGCACGCTGAACCAGCGCTGGCGGTCATAGGGCGGCTCGATCAGCGGATAGGCAAGATCGCGCAGCAGCCGCTCCTCGTCGGTCAGGCGGAATTCGGATTCCGGAATGCCATGGCGCGCAAGGGTTTCCCGGCCGACCCAGCCGTGGATTTCATCGGTCACCAGTGACTGCCGGACTCGGCCAAAATCACCGCTGAGACATCCGATCAGCGGAATGCAAAAGGCGATGCGGCTTCGGCGGGCGGGCTTGCCGAGGATCACGGATTTCTGCGGCGGAACACGCCGTCCTCCTGTTGCCGGATCGCTGCCGGATCATTCACGGACGCGACGCGCGGCGGCGGCGTTTTCGCGTGTTCGAAGCCGAAGCGTTCGATTCCACACCGTCGGTTGGCGTGTCCGGATAGCGGTCGATCCTGATGACCGGAAGAATGATGACTTCGCCGGTCCCGGCCGAGGGCGGCGTTCCGCCGGAGAGCCGTTGCCACGTCGGGAACTCGATCACGATTCCCATGTTCATCCCCTACTCATGGCCGCAGCGCGGCCGCCTTCGATGCCGGTATCGATTCCGCTGCCAATTAAGAGGCGCTCAAGGTTAACGGTCCGCTAACGGCCCGCGACTAGGCTGCCGCCGACGCAAGGACGCGACCGTGCAATCCCCAATCACCCAAGATCCCGACCGCCTGGCCGGTTCGACCGCACGCGGCGGCGCCGATATCCGGCCCAACCTGCTGCGCGTGCTCACCGACCTTTATGTTCAAAAGCCGATCCATAGCGAGGACGAAGAACGTCACTATACCGAGCTGGCGACGCGGCTGCTCGACGCCGTCGAACCCGGCGTGTGTGCCGTCGTTGCGGCCCGGCTGGCGTCTTTCGCGGGCGCTCCGGTTTCGATCCTGCGCCGGCTCGCCCGCGACATCCCCGAGGTCGCCGCTCCGATCCTGACCGGGTCGCGCGTACTCCCGCTCGAGGAGCTTGTCGCGATTGCCGAAGAGATGGGGGCCGCGCATGCCGCGCTGGTCGCGACACGGACCGAGTTCAGCCCGCTTGTCGGCCGCGCAGTCCCGCATCAATCGCCGGTGCCCGTCGAACCGGATTTGGCCTCAGCGACGCTGAGCGAGCTCTTCTTTGCTGCCGATGCGCTGGAGCGGCGCCTGATCCTGCTCACGATCGATTGCGTGCCCGTTCCGCCGGTACCGCCCATCCCCGCACATTTCGCACATCCGGTTGTCCACAAGCTGGAACAAGCGGCCTTGCTGCGCAATACCGGCGAATTCACCGCAACGATTGCCGGATGCCTCGATCTGCCGCGTGTTCAGGCTGCCCGCATGGTCTGGGACCCGCTCGGCGAACCGCTCGTCGTTGCCGGAAAGGTGCTGACGATGGCACCGGAAATCCTGCAGCGCATTCTCCTCATTCTCAACCCGGCGGTCGGACAATCCGTCCAGCGCGTATACGAACTCACCGCGCTCTATGAGGACATCAGCGAGGAAGCTGCGCGCCGCATGCTGGCGATCTGGCAGGAGCGCGATAGCGCCGACCAGGCTGGATCCCGCGCGCAGTCGCGTCGTGCGCTCTCCGCCGACGAACCGGCGCGGAACCACCGGGCCATCCCGAATAGCGTCCGCCCCGGCGCCCAGCATGCCGCGCACGGATTGCGTCGCACGGCAGCGCCGTGACGCTTATCGAACGATCCGATCGAGGAAATGCCGGCCGGCGCGATCCTCGACCTCCACGATCCAGAGATCGGGGTCGAAGCGGACCTGCCGTGCGAGATAGGCCTCGACATCCGCATTCGCCGCCGGCTGCACCTTGAGGCAGGCGACGAAAGCCCGGGCAACCGGATGCGCGTCGTCGAATTCGCTTTGCGGGGCCGGCCCGAACAAATCCGACAAGCCGTCAAGCCGGTCGATTTTCACGAATATAGCGCCGGCCTCCTCCGCACCGCGCCGCCGAACGACCGCATAGGCGCCTTCCGCCGCACAGCGGCGCAAATAGGCGGATACCCAGATGCCTGATTTCAGACGCACGGTCTTGCCCCGTTTCCATCAGCGCAGCTATGCCGCGGAAACGCGTGACCTGCAAATCGTGATGATGACGATCACTCGATCGGACGACCGGCGAGGACGGCAAGCTCGCGGACCAGGGCCGGGCTGATCTGACGCGTGACCGGCAGCTTGCGCGCGCGCTCAAACCTGGCGATCGCTTCCTCGGTATCGCGATCGACAACGCCATTGGGATTGAGCTGGCCGTAGCCATACTCGGACAAAACGCGCTGAACGATAGCCACGCGTTTCGCCGGCGGCGCGATCATCTCGCCGATCGGGTCGGTGGGGCGCGGAACGTCCGGCGCAGGGGCGGCGGGCTCGCTCTTGACCGGGCGCGGAAGCGGGACCGGTTCGGGCCTGACCGCAACCGCCTCGACCGGACGCGGACGCGGCAGGGTAACCGTTTCACGCCGTTCGACCGCGACCGGCGCTTTCGGTTCACCGGCGTGCGGCTTCACCGCGGCGGCCTGAAACATCGGCGCGGGATGGCGGCCCTTTTGCAGGTAGAGTGCATTGACTGCGATGGCGCCGGCGGCGAGCAGGGCAAAGACGCCGGCAGCGACGTCCGCCCGGCGCACGCCGCGCGGCAATCCGTCATCGGCCGGCTCCCGATGGGCCATGCCGGCAAATGCCGGCTCGATGCGGGCGCGGTTCCTACGCACTTTTCTTCACCGGGCTGGAGGCGGCAACCGGTTCGCCGCCGAACGAGCCATGCGCCACTTTCGACGGCTGGACCGCAGCCGCGGGCCGCTCGCAATCGAGCGGCAGCCAGATTGTGATCCGCGTACCCACGCCGAGCGTGCTCTTGATCTCGACCTCACCCCCGTGCAGGCCGACGAGTCCCTTGACGATCGACAGGCCGAGGCCGGTTCCGTCGTGGCGGCGATTGTGTCCGGAGCGGGCCTGGAAGAACGGATCGCCGATGTGCGGGAGATCCGCCTCGCTGATGCCGATGCCGTTGTCGGCGACCGTGACCGCAAGGCCACCGCCTTCGCGGCGCGCATTCACCGCGACTTCCCCGCCCTCGTCGGTGAACTTGATCGCGTTGGAAATCAGGTTGAGCATGACCTGCTTGATCGCGCGCTTGTCGGCAACCAGGTCCGGCAGGTCGTCGCCGACGCCGTTGACGAGGTTGATGGCGGATTCGCGCGCCCTCAGCGTCAGCAATTCGCAACAATTGCGGATCACATCCTGCACGGCGAACGGCTCGGGCGTGATTTCGAAATCGCCGGTCTCCATCTTCGACATGTCGAGAATGCCGTTGACCACGGCCAGCAGGTGATGGCCGGACTCGTTGATCAGCTTCGCATAATCGCGGCGGCGGTCGGCATCGAGCCGCATCGTCGCCTCGTTCGCGAGCATTTCGGAGAAACCGATAATGGCGTTGAGCGGGGTGCGCAATTCATGGCTCATGGTCGCCAGGAAGCGGGTCTTGGCGGCGTTCGCACGCTCGGATTCGGCGCGCGCCTGTTCCAGCGCCTGCTCCTGTTCCTTGCGCTCGGTCACGTCGCGCATCACCGCAACCACTTCGCGTTCGCGCCGCGAGCGCCGGTCGACGACGGGCTGGTCGAACGGACGACAGCGCATTTCCACCCAGATGAACTGCCCGCCGCTGATCGGATCATCGGTTTGGCGGCGCACGCGGAACTCGACGGACTGCACCGCGCCATCGGTTGCGGCATCCGCCAGCGCCGTCAGATAGGCCGGACGATCGGCGACATGAACGCGATCGAACAGGCCGTGGCCGAGGAGTTCGCTCGCCCCCGTTCCGAACAAGGATTCCGCCGCCGGCGAAACGAACAGGACCGCGCCTTGCGGACCATGCCGGGTAATGACGTCAGTCATGTTGCGCGCCAGCAGGCGATAACGGTCTTCTTCGGCATAGAGCAGCCAGAAGCTCGTGCGCGCGAGCGACTCGGCGCCGAGCGCAAGGCCGGTCGCATAGAGCGAGGCCGAAATGATCCCGAGCGCCGCCAGCCCCGCAATCTCGGCCGCATCGAATCCGGTCTGCGGGAGGACGCCGGCGATATTGCCGACAAGCAGGACGCCCGCCGCCGACAGGGCAAACATCGACGCCAGCGCCACCACCCGGCGCGACGCCGATAGCGCGGCTTCGAGCGGAACGATGACCAGCCAGACCGCCGCAAAGGACGACAGGCCGCCGGTTCCCCAGGCCACGAGCGCAACAAGGCCGGTCAGCGAGAGCGAAGAGAGCACATGGGCCCCCTCGTAGCGGCCGGTGCGTGACAGGAAATAGGCGATCAGGATCGGAACGACCAGCCAGGCGAAGACCGCAATCTCCAGCGCGCTCGGCACGCCGCGCATGATGAGATAGACGGGGAACGCGGCAAGCGCGATCAGGCTGCCGAGCAGGCGCGGACCGATAAACGCACGGTGACGCGCCGCCAGGAGCGCATCCTGTTGCGCCGACGGATGAACCAGACTGTCGATATACTCACGAACCGGCTTGACGAAGCCCACGCAACCCCTGCGCCGGCAACTCACACCGGCGCACCTCCCTTATTCGTCGGCGGATCGTGTCAGAGCGCGCTTAAGCGAACGCTAAGGACCCCCACGGGAGCGCGGGAATCGGCGGGAAGCACGCACCGCGTCGCGGAATTGCGTCCGCTTCGTGCCGATATGGTGAATGCTTGGTTGCCAGAACCGGCGGTCGCGCGCCGCAAGACGCCGGCCAGACCGGAGGCACGATCGGACCGCGCCGGGGAAATCGCCGCTGCCGGCGGTTTCCCGCATATCGCTAAAATTTTCGGAAAATGCCGGTCTGTCGAATTGTCTGAAAACTTGTTTCGCATTCGTATCAAGAAAGCCGAAAAACCGGAGCCAGACTCCAACCTGACTTTCAGCCGTCGTCTTTTAAGGTGTGCGTCGCGGCCACGGAAGAAGCCGCACGAGGACGGGGTGGTCAATGTTCTTCCTGCTGCGAACCGCATTCTGGCTCAGCATCGTGCTTGCGCTCCTGCCGAGCGGAGGCACGCCGACGGCATCCAAGGAGCCTTCGCTCAGCGCCATCGAAGCGATGAGCGCGGCCGGCGCTGCCGTATCGGACATGCGCCAGTTCTGCGAACGCCAGCCGGACGCCTGCGACGTCGGCGCCCAGGCCGCCGTGGCTTTCGGTCAGCGCGCGCAGGCCGGCGCACGCATGGTGCTGGAATTCATCGGCGACAAGATCGTTCCCTCCGAGACCGGTTCCGTCGCACCCGCCAGGGCCGCGGGCTCTCCGAGCCGGCCGGCGCAGCACACGCTGACGCCCGCCGACCTGCAGCCGGCCTGGCGCGGCCCCGCCCCGCGCAAAGACGCCGTCGCCAAACGTCCCGCCTAGCAAGAGCGCCGACGGCCGCCGCACACGCTTCTCTGGCCAGATCGCTGATATCAATGTAAAGAGCGCCTGCGGACCGCGCCGCGCCATGCCGCGGGAGCGTTTCGCAGGTGATGGGGCCGCCTGCCGAGGCGCTACGGCGTCCGAGAGTTCCGTCCGAAGGACAAGAGGCGATGGCCTGCGCACATGGCGATTGAGGACATTCTCGAAAATTTCTCGCTGATGGAGGAGTGGGACGACCGCTACCGCTACATCATCGAGCTCGGTCGCGCTCTTCCCCCGCTGCCCGAAGCCGCCCGCACTGACGTCAACAAAGTCCAGGGCTGCGCGAGCCAGGTCTGGCTTGCGACCAGCGTGAGCGAGGGCGGCGCGGAGGGACCGAGGCTGACATTTGAAGGCGACAGCGATGCGCATATCGTGCGCGGCCTGATTGCGATCCTGCTTGCGCTCTATTCAGGCCGGAGCGCCGGCGCGATTCTCAAGCTCGATCCGTTCGCGATTTTCGACCGGTTGGGGCTGCGCGAACACCTGACGCCGCAACGCTCCAACGGCCTGCGGTCAATGGTCGAGCGCATCCGTACGGATGCGCAGGCCGCCCTCGCCGCCGTTCACTGACGGACATTCACGCACCGGCATAAGCGCTCGCCGCCGGGGCCGTTTCCGGCGCCGTCCACGCCCGCATCGCCGAACGCTGCGGCCCGCGCGCCTGGCGGCAGAGACCGTAATGGCGGGCCAGCCGCTCCAGCCCGAGCTGGAGGACGACCTTGGCGGAACGCGGCGGCCAGCGCCGCTCGCGTTCGATCTCCTCCAGCCGCTTGAGGAAGCAGCAGGCGTCGAGAAGGAGACCGGAAAATTCCGGCCCCGCGGATTCCAGCGCATGCCGGAGCCGCTGGCGCGCCGCGACCACCGCATCGGATGGCAGGTTCGCGGAGCCGCCGGAGCGCCGCCCGGACGCGACCGGGGACTCCCAGTTCGAGGTCGTGCGTGGCATCATCTGCGCATACGTGAAATCGGTGCGCAGGCGCTCGCCGGCCAGGAACTGATGCGGCTCGATCAAGGCGTGACCGTCCTTGCCCTTGCGCCGCGCAAGCCAGGCGAGCGGGCTTTCGGATTCGTTGGCCAGTACGCGGGAACAAAGACCATCCTCGGTCAGTTCACGTTCTTCCAGCCGGCAATGCTGGAGCAGGAACGGACTGGCCGCAGGCTCTGTCCCGCGCGCGCAGGCGAGCCGCGCGAGACAGGCGCGCCCGGTCGCAGTAATCCGCAGCGATCCATCCGTCGCGCGGTGAGCGAGGTCCGCCGCCAATAGCGCGCGTACCTCTGCCTGCCGGGTCCGATTGTCCTGGATCGGTCCGTCGGCGGCCGACAGCGCGGTCAGAAGCCGGATGGCGGTCCGATCGAGAGAAGCGGCGTTGACCACGCTCATGGCCGGCTGCCTTCGCGCGCACCGCAGGTATTCTCGACCGCCATCAAAACGAGGTCGAGCATCGGATCGTCCCGTCGCTCCTCGATGATGCGGCAGGCGTGGGCCACGGTGCTGCGGTCGCGCGCGAACATGCGCCCGGTCTCCGCCCGTGTCAGGCCGAGCCCGACATGGGCGACATACATCGCCGTCTGGCGTGCCAGCGCGGTGCGACGGTCGCCGCGCGTGCGGCCGCGCAACGCGTCGGGCGCGATGCCGAACAGGCCGGTCACGACGGTTTCGATGACGTCACAATAATGCGCGCGCTGCGCGATCGCCGATTGGG
>WBUW01000049.1 GCA_008933495.1 Pseudorhodoplanes sp. | reverse complement strand
GTGCGCGCCCGGCCGAGGTCTATGCGCAGAAATCCGGCGCCGCGCAGCGCCCCGACGCACCGCGCATCGCGCTGATCGTCGGGGGACTTGGCATCAGCGCGAGCACCACCGCCGAGGCGCTGTCGAAATTGCCCGGACCGGTGACGCTGGCTTTTGCACCATACGGAAACGACCTGGAGTCCAACGTCAGCCGCGCGCGCGCACGCGGGCACGAAGTGCTGATGCAGATTCCGATGGAGCCGTTCGATTATCCCGACAATGATCCGGGTCCGCAAACCCTGCTGTCGTCGTTGTCGGGCGAACAGAATATCGACCGCCTGCAATGGCTGATGAGCCGCTTCCAGGGCTATGTCGGGGTCATGAATTTCATGGGCGCGCGCTTCTCCGCGTCCGAACAGTCGATTGCGCCGGTGCTGCGCGAAATCGCCAAGCGTGGGTTGATCTATGTCGATGACGGCGCCTCGCCGCGCAGCCTCGCCAGCCAGATCGCCGGTGCCAACCGTACGGCCTTCGCCAAGGCCGACATTGTCGTTGACGCCGTCCCGACCACGGCGGAGATCGACAAGGCACTGGTGCGGCTCGAAACAATCGCCCGCGAGCGTGGTTCGGCGGTGGCTTATGCGTCGGCTTTGCCGGTGACGGTGGAGCGGGTGGCGCGCTGGTCGAAGACGCTGGCCGGGCGCGGCGTGGCGCTGGTACCGGTCACCGCGGTCGCGCTGAAACCGAAATCAAGCTGATCCGGGCCGCCGTCCCGATTCGCGGCGAGGTCGCCGCTATCAGCGATACCCGGCTTTTCATTTGCAATCCCGTGGAATGACAATGCCCCGGTTCGAAAATCTGCCCTACCGTCCCTGCGTCGGCATCATGCTGCTCAATCGCCAGGGACTCGCCTTCATCGGGCGCCGCAAGGACGGTCCCGAACACGTCGACGAGGTGCACGTCTGGCAGATGCCGCAGGGCGGCATCGACGAGGGTGAAGACCCCTGGCCGGCGGCTTTGCGCGAACTCTACGAGGAGACCAATATCCGTTCGGTCGAGAAAATCGGCGAGATCGAGGGCTGGCTGACCTACGACATTCCGCGCGAGATCGTGGGCCAGGCCTGGAAGGGCAAGTATCGCGGCCAGAAGCAGAAATGGTTTGCGCTGCGTTTCACCGGCGACGACAGCGAGATCGATATCGCGCATCCCGGCGGCGGGCATCACAAGCCGGAATTCATCGCCTGGCGGTGGGAGCCGGTTGCGAACCTTCCGCGTCTGATCATTTCTTTTAAGCGCGCCGTTTATGAGCGCGTCGTGGGTGAATTTTCAAATCTGGCAAGATAGCGCATCAGCGACCGATATCGCTCGCATATGACCCCCGAAGCGCAATTCTTGCATGAACGCACTTTAGCGTTATGCGCAATTCTCTTTGATCAAAGGCTGACGCGCAACCTGGTTCGATCTGCCTATGGCGAACGAATGGTTGCGCTTCTGTTGGAGCATGATCGCGAAAAGTGTGAAGCGGTTTTCGGAAAAGATCATGCCCAAACAAAACGCGAAAGCGGCATGACGATTCGAAGAAAGATCATCCCGCTTTAATGCATCGCCGTGCCGGTCAGTTGCATCTGCACGGTCTTGAAATGATCGAGGCGCCAGATTTCCTTGTCGAGCGCGGAGCCCTGTTCCATCTGCGCGATCCGCTCTTCGGCGGCCTTGATCTGTGCGGCGAGCACGGCACGATCGAGCTCCCCGACCGAGCTCGCAATGTCGGCGAGCACGGTCAGGCCCTTGGCCGACACTTCCGCAAACCCGCCGAGCACGACGATTTTCTGTTCGCTGCCGCCGGTCTTCACCGTGAGGATGCCGGGCCGGATCATCGACACCATCGGCGCGTGCCCTGCAAACACGCCGAAATCGCCTTCAGCGCCGGGGACGTCAACCTGATCGACTTCACCCGAAAACAGGAGCTTTTCCGGCGAGACGAGAGCGAACTGGAAAGTGGCCATGACAAACCTCGATTTTGGTCATTCCGGCCGAGCGCGAAGCGCGCGAGCCGGAATCCGTAGCCACCGAATTTCAGTTGAACCTCAGTGGCCATGGGTCCCCGCTTTCGCGGGGGCGACATTGCAATAGTTACGCCGCCTCCGCGGCGAGCCGCTTGCCCTTCTCGACCGCTTCCTCGATGGTGCCGACCATGTAGAAGGCGGCTTCCGGCAGGTGGTCGTACTTGCCTTCGCACAGACCCTTGAAGCCCTTGATGGTGTCGGCGAGGTCGACGAACTTGCCGGGCGAGCCGGTGAACACCTCCGCAACATGGAACGGCTGCGACAGGAAGCGCTCGATCTTGCGCGCGCGCGCCACCGTCAGCTTGTCCTCTTCGGAGAGTTCGTCCATGCCCAGAATGGCGATGATGTCCTGCAGCGCCTTGTAGCGCTGGAGCACCTGCTGAACCTGGCGCGAGACCGCGTAATGTTCGTCGCCGACGACGCGCGGATCGAGCATGCGCGAGGTGGAATCGAGCGGGTCCACCGCCGGATAAATGCCCTTTTCGGCGATCGAACGCGACAGCACGGTGGTCGCGTCAAGGTGCGCGAACGAGGTCGCCGGCGCCGGGTCGGTCAGGTCGTCTGCCGGCACGTAGATCGCCTGCACCGAAGTGACCGAACCCTTCTGCGTGGTGGTAATGCGCTCCTGCAGCGCGCCCATGTCGGTGGCCAGCGTCGGCTGATAACCCACCGCCGAGGGAATGCGGCCGAGCAGCGCGGAGACTTCCGAGCCGGCCTGCGTGAAGCGGAAAATATTGTCGACGAAGAACAGCACGTCCTGGCCCTGGTCGCGGAAATGCTCGGCAACCGTGAGGCCGGAGAGGCCGACGCGGGCGCGGGCGCCGGGCGGCTCGTTCATCTGGCCGTACACGAGCGCGCATTTCGAGCCCTGGCCGCCGCCCTTCTTGTTCACGCCCGATTCGATGAACTCGTGATAGAGGTCGTTGCCTTCGCGGGTGCGCTCGCCGACGCCGGCGAACACCGAATAGCCGCCATGCGCCTTGGCGACGTTGTTGATCAGCTCCTGAATAAGCACGGTCTTGCCGACGCCGGCGCCGCCGAACAGGCCGATCTTGCCGCCCTTGGCATAGGGCGCGAGCAGGTCGACGACCTTGATGCCGGTGACCAGAATCTCGGCTTCCGTCGACTGGTCGGTATAGGCCGGCGCGTCCTGGTGGATGGCGCGCCTGGCTTCCGCCTTGATCGGGCCGGCCTCATCCACCGGCTCGCCGACGACGTTCATGATGCGGCCGAGCGTGCCTTCGCCCACTGGCACCGCGATCGGCTCGCCGGTATCAGACACCTCCTGGCCGCGCACCAGACCTTCCGACACGTCCATCGCGACGGTGCGGACCGTGTTCTCGCCGAGATGCTGGGCCACTTCGAGCACCAGACGGCTGTCGCCGTTCCTGGTTTCCAGCGCGTTCAGGATCGCCGGCAGATGCTCATCGAACTGCACGTCGACAACCGCACCGATCACCTGGGTGATACGTCCGGTCTTGTTGGGTTTGCCTGCGGCTGCGGCTTTGGCCATTGCTCGTCCTCGCTATCCTACATTCTACCTCCCCCTGAAAGGGGGAGGTCGGCGAGCGCAGCTCGCCGGATGGGGGTCTTCGGGTGAGGCGATCCCCACCCGGTCGCCTTCGGCGACCACCCTCCCCTTTTCAAGGGGAGGGACATTAGAGCGCTTCCGCGCCGGAGATGATCTCGATCAGTTCCTTCGTGATCATCGCCTGGCGGGTGCGGTTATAGGTGATGGTCTGTTTGCGGATCATGTCGCCCGCGTTGCGGGTGGCGTTGTCCATCGCAGTCATCTGTGCGCCATAGAACGAGGCGTTGTTTTCCAGGAGCGCGCGGAAGACCTGTATGGCGAGATTGCGCGGCAACAGCTCACCGAGAATTTCAAGCTCATCGGGTTCGTATTCGTAAGAAGCTTCCGCCCCCGCGGCGCTCTCTTTCTTCGCTTCGAAAACCGGCGGAATGATCTGCGACGCGGTCGGCATCTGCGCGATGATCGACTTGAACTTGGAGAAGAACAGGGTCGCGATATCGAAACCGCCCTGCTCATAGAGCGCGATGATTTTGCGCGCGATCCCTTCGGCATGTTCGAACTGAAGATTGCGCACGTTGCGCAGATCGACGGTCTCGATGATCTGCTTTTCGTAATTGCGGCGCAGTTGCTCATAGCCCTTGCGGCCGACGCAGAAAATCTTGACCTCTTTGCCTTCGTTCATCAGCGCGCTCGCCCGCTCGCGCGCCAAGCGCACGATGGCGGAATTGAACGGGCCGCACAGCCCGCGCTCGCCGGTGCAGACGACGAGGAGGTGGACCTGGGCGCGGCCGGTGCCGGCCAGAAGCCTGGGCGCGGAATCAAGATCGGTGACGCTCGAGGCGATGTTGCCCAGCACCTTTTCCATGCGCTCGGCGAAGGGACGCGCAGCCTCGGCGGCGGCCTGCGCGCGCCGCAACTTGGAGGCGGCGACCATCTGCATCGCCTTGGTGATTTTCTGCGTCGCCTTGGTCGCGGCGATGCGCACCCGCATGTCCTTGAGAGAAGCCATTCTGTCTCAATCCCTGGGGCTCGGCCCCCAACCTCTCCTTTGTCATGCCCGGCCTGGTGCCGGGCATCCCGCTTGGGAAGATATCGTACCCGCCTTATCGGGATGGCCGGGACAAGCCCGGTCATGACGGAAAACTATGCAAACGTCTTGGCGTAGCCGTCGACCGCGCTCTTCAGCTTGCCGCCGGTGGCATCGTCGAGATCGCGCGAGGCGCGGATCGATTCGAGAATGTCGTTGTGCTTGCTGCGCAGGAGCGTCAGCAACCCGCTCTCAAAGGCACGCACCTTATTCACCGGCAGCGGATCGAGATAGCCGTTGGTGCCGGCCCAGATCACGCACACCTGCTCCTCCATTTTCAGCGGCGAGAATTGCGGCTGCTTGAGGAGCTCGGTGAGGCGGGCGCCGCGGTTGAGCAGGCGCTGGGTGGTGGCGTCGAGGTCGGAGCCGAACTGGGCGAAGGCCGCCATTTCGCGATATTGCGCGAGCTCGCCCTTGATCTTGCCGGCTACCTTCTTCATCGCCTTGGTCTGCGCCGATGAGCCCACGCGCGACACCGACAGGCCGACATTCACCGCCGGACGGATGCCCTGATAGAACAGGTCGGTCTCAAGAAAGATCTGGCCGTCGGTGATCGAGATCACGTTGGTCGGAATGTAGGCCGACACGTCGTTGGCCTGGGTTTCGATGACCGGCAGCGCGGTCAGCGAGCCCGCGCCGTTGTCGTCGTTCATCTTCGCCGCGCGTTCGAGCAGGCGCGAATGCAGGTAGAAGACGTCGCCCGGATAGGCTTCGCGGCCGGGCGGGCGGCGCAGCAACAGCGACATCTGGCGGTAGGCGACGGCCTGCTTGGACAGGTCGTCATAGATGATCACCGCGTGCATGCCGTTGTCGCGGAAATACTCGCCCATGGTGCAACCGGCGAACGGCGCCAGGAACTGCATCGGTGCCGGATCGGAGGCGGTGGCGGCGACGACGATCGAATAATCGAGCGCGCCCTGCTCTTCCAGCACCTTCACGAACTGCGCGACGGTCGAGCGCTTCTGGCCGACCGCGACATAGACGCAATACAGCTTGATCTTCTCGTCGCCGGTGGCGTTGAGCGGCTTCTGGTTGAGGATGGTGTCGAGCGCGATCGCGGTCTTGCCGGTCTGGCGGTCGCCGATGATAAGCTCGCGCTGGCCGCGGCCGATCGGGATCAGCGCGTCGATCGCCTTCAGGCCTGTGGCCATCGGCTCATGCACCGACCTGCGCGGAATGATGCCGGGCGCCTTGACGTCCACGCGCATGCGCTTGTCGGCCTTGATCGGGCCCTTGCCGTCGATCGGATTACCGAGCGCGTCAACGACGCGGCCGAGCAGACCCTTGCCAACCGGAACGTCAACGATCGCGCGGGTGCGCTTGACGGTCTGGCCTTCCTTGATCTCGCGGTCGTTGCCGAAAATGACGATACCGACATTGTCGACTTCGAGGTTGAGCGCCATGCCGCGCACACCGTTCTCGAACTCGACCATCTCGCCGGCCTGCACATTGTCGAGGCCGTAGACGCGCGCAATGCCGTCGCCGACCGACAGCACCTGCCCGACTTCGGAGACTTCCGCCTCCTGGCCGAAATTCTTGATCTGCTCTTTCAGGATCGCGGAGATTTCTGCGGCGCGGATATCCATCAGCGGGCCTCTTTCATGGCGTACTTGATCGAATTGAGTTTGGTGCGCAGCGAGGAATCGACCATGCGACTGCCGAGCTTGACCACAAGCCCGCCGATAATCGCCGGATCAATGCGCACGTTGAGATTGACGTCCTTGCCGGTCACCGACTTGAGCGCCGCTTTCAACGCGTCGAGATGGGTGTCGGCGAGCTTCTCGGCGACGGTCACTTCGGCCGTCACCTCGCCCTTGTGCCGGGCGACCAGCTTGCGGAAACTCTTGATCACGTCCTGCACGACGAACAGACGGCGGTTCGCGGTAATGACGTTCAGGAAGTTGCCGGCGAGCCCGCCGATACCGGCTTTCTTCAGGAGCGCGGCGAGAGCCTTGCCCTGCTCTTCGGCCGAGAAAACCGGGCTGCGGACCAGCCGCTGGAGGTCGCCGCTGTCCGCGACGAGCTGATCGAACCGGTCGAGATCGGCCTTTACCGCATCGAGCTTTTTTTCCTCGAGCGCCAGTTCGAACAAGGCGGTCGCATAACGGCCCGCAACGCCGGATACGATCGAAGCTTCACCTGCCATGGGGAGCCCAGAAATCTGCAATCCGCAGGCCTGGCGCCATCGCCGGGAGGCGTGGTGCAAACCATTGGAATCCAAGAGGGAATTCCGATTCCGCCGGACCTCACGGGGAGCAGCCCGGAACCCTTGCGAAATCGCGGATTTGCTAACACAGGGCTACCGGCGGCGCAACACGAACACAGGTCGCAAGGGCGCGAAAAATCGCAGTCTTTCCGGGCCTTCCAGCCCGCCGGGCCGCGGGGGGCCGCGCCGGCGTTCCGGGCACCCGGTCCGGCGTAAACATCGCGCGGACGCAATGGGCGCAGGGCAATTGGCCTGGACCTACCTCTTTCTCGCAAGCCTCGCCGAGGTCGGCTGGGCGACCGGCCTGAAATACACCGACGGCTGGACGCGGCTTTGGCCTTCGGCGTGGACCGTCGCTGCAATGGTCGTCAGCTTCGTCGTCCTCAGTCCCGCCTTGAAGACGCGGCCGGTCGGAACGGCCTATGCCGTCCGGACTGGCGTCGGCGCCGTCGGCACGGCGATCCTCGGCATCCTGCTGTTCGGCAAGCCGGCGACCGCCGTGCGTCCTGCCTGCATCGGCCTGATCCTCGCGGGCATCGTTGGGCTCAAGCTCGTGACCTGATCCCTCCCGTCATTGATCAGCATCGCGCCCGCTGCGCATCCGGATCGCGCGCGTCCATCGGCGCGACACCGGCAGTTTCGGGCAATTCCAATTCTTGCCGCACCGAACGGAAATCGCATCGCTTTCCGCAATCGGCCGCGTCCAACCTGGAACAATTCCAATTTGCAAGGCTTTACAGCCACCGCGCGGAGCCGGTAGCAAGCTTCAAAGTCCATCCACGCTTGGGAACGACGGCCGTGCTCAACGTATTTGTCCAATCGGCGACGATCCTGCTGCGCGAGGGTCTCGAAGCCATGCTGGTGATCACGGCACTTGCCGCGTATCTCACCAAGGTAGGCGCGCAGGACCGTCTGAAAGCGCTTTACACGGGTGCCGCGCTCGCGGTCGCCGCGAGCCTTGCCGCCGCCTGGCTGTTCCAGATTCTCAACAGCGGCGAGCATAATGATATTCTGGAAGGCGTCGTCATTCTCGCCGCCGCCGCGCTGATGCTCTATGTCAGCGGATGGCTGATGGTGCGGCAGGATCCGCGCGCATGGCAGGGCTATCTCGCCACCAAAGCCAACGACGCATTGGCCAAGCGCACCGGCTTCGCCATGGCGACGCTCGCCTTCCTGGCGGTGTTCCGCGAAGGCGCCGAGACGGTGCTGTTCATCTATGCGCTGGCAAAAACCTCGGGCGGCTGGAGCCTTGCGCTGATCTCCGGACTCGTTGCCGCCGCTGTCGTGCTCGTGCTGTTGTTCTATTTCATCAATCTCGTCGCACGCTGGGTTCCGCTGCGGCCGCTGTTTGTCGTCACCTCGGCCTTCCTGTTCCTGATGGCGGTGAAGATGCTGGGCGAAGCGGTGCAGGAATTCCAGGAGCAGCAATTGCTGTCTTACGATCTGGTGAGTGGCGCGGAATGGCTGCAGGCGCTCGGCTTCAATCCGACCGTGGAAGCGCTGGCGACGCAGGGCATCGTCATCGTGCTCGCCGCGATCAGCTTCGCCATCTGGTATCGCAACATGAAGCGGCCGCCCGTCGCTGCGGCGGAATAGGGCCCGGCGCTACAGGAAGCTCTGCGGGTCGACGTCGATTTCAAGCTTGAGCGTGCCGCGCGTTTTCGGCGCACCGCCGAGCCAGCCGCGCAGATAGCCCGAGAGATCGTAATTGCGCGGCGACTTCACCAGCAGGCGGAACCGGTGACGCCCGCGCACGATGGCAAGCGGGGCTTCCGCGGGTCCCAGCACGCGCACCGCCTCGTCGGGCGGCGCGCAGGCGGCAATCTTGCGCGCATGGTTTTCCGCCTCGTACTTGTCGCCGCCGGAGACGATCAGCGCCGCGAGCCGCCCGAACGGAGGATAACCGGCGCGCTCGCGCTCCGCGATCTGCGCGTCATAGAAGGCGGCGCGATCGCCCGAAACGAGCGCACGCATCACCGGATGCGCCGGCTGATGCGTCTGCAAATAGGCGACCCCGCGACCGGCCTCACGGCCCGCGCGGCCTGCAACCTGATGCAGAAGCTGGAAGGTGCGCTCGGCCGCGCGCGGATCGCCATTGGCAAGCCCGAGATCGGCATCGACGATGCCGGCGAGATTGAGTTTGGGAAAATGGTGCCCCTTGGCGACGAGTTGGGTACCGATGACGATGTCGAACTGGCCGGCGGCCACCTGATCGAGCTCGGCGCGCAGCCGCTCCGTCGATTCCACGAGATCGCTCGACAGCACGATGATGCGCCTGCCGGGAAACAGGGCGGCGGCTTCCTCGTGCAGGCGCTCGACGCCCGGACCGACGGCGGCAAACGATTCCTTGGCCTCGCATTTCGGGCAGGCCTCCGGTGGCGGCACCGAGAAGCCGCAATGATGGCAGACCAGCCGGCGGCGAAAGCGGTGATCGACCAGCCAGGCATCGCAATTCGGGCAGGCGAGACGAAAGCCGCAGGCGCGGCATAGCGTCAGCGGCGCGTAGCCGCGGCGGTTGAGAAACAGCAGCGCCTGTTCGCCGCGCGCGAGTGCCGCCGTCATCGCTTCGGCAAGTCGCGGCGCGATGAAGTGTCCGCGCGGCGGCCCCTCGCGCGTAAGGTCGATGACCTCGACCTGCGGCATGGCCTGGCCGCCGAAACGCTCCGGCAGGTGCAGCCGCCGGTAGCGCCCGCGCCGCGCATTGACCTCGCTTTCGACCGACGGCGTCGCCGACGACAGAACGACCGGAATCCGGCACAGGCTCGCCCGCACCACCGCCATGTCGCGCGCGTGATAGTGCACGCCGTCTTCCTGCTTGTAGGCTTGGTCGTGCTCCTCATCGACCACGATCAGGCCAAGATCGGCATAGGGGAGGAACAGGGCCGAGCGCGCGCCGGCGATCACCTTGACCTCGCCGTCGGCGACCGCGCGCCAGGTGCGCGCGCGCTTGCGCGGGGAGAGCTGCGAATGCCACTCGGCCGGCGGCACGCCGAAGCGCGCGGCAAAGCGGTCGAGAAACTGGGTGGTCAGCGCAATTTCCGGCATCAGGATCAGGCATTGCCGCCCCGCCCGCAGCATCTCGGCGACCGCCTCGAAATAGACTTCGGTCTTGCCGGAGCCGGTGACGCCGTCGATGAGCGTCGTGGAGAATCCTGCGCACGCGCTTGCGCGCAGCGCCTCGGCGGCGGCGCGCTGGGTGTCGGTCAGGTCAGGCGCATAAAAATCCGGGTCCGGCGGTGCCGCCACCGGATCGGGCGGCAGCACGACCGTCTCCAGCGTGCCCGCGTCGATGAGCCCGTCGATCACGCCGACCGAGACGCCGGCTTCCTGCGCGGCGTCGGCCTTCGCGCGCAGCATGCCGTCGGCGAGAGCGGCAAGAGCGCACCGGCGCGCCGCCGTCATGCGCTGCGGCGGGGGACCCGCAAGGCGTACGCCGACCCGCTCGCGCGCGGGCCCCAGGTGTTCGCCCATGCGCAACGTCATGCGCAGCACGGTGCCGCGGGCGCCGAGCGTGTAGCCCGACACCCAGTCGACGAAGTCGCGCAGCTCTTTCTTGAACGGGGGAATGTCGAGCTTTTCGTCGACGTCCTTGAGCCTGTTGTGCAGGCCGGGACGCGGATGCCCCTCGCCCCAGACCACGCCGATATAATGCGCCTGGCCAAGCGGCACGCTCACGAGGTCGCCCGCCGCCAGTGCCATATCCTTCGGCACGCGGTAGGAATAGGCTTGGTCGAACGCGAGCGGGACAACGACATCGACTATACGCATGCGTCCAGTTCGCCCGATTCCGCGGGTTTAAGGAAGGGTGAAGGAACATACTGCATCGTCGTCCCGGGCGCACGGCGGCCGGCCGCAAGACCCGGGACCCCGAGCCGGCGGATACCGGTCCTGGCTCGCGTTCGCTTGGCTCGCTTGACCGGGACGACAATGAGCATGGCCGACAAAGTTTCCCCCGACGTCGCCGCCGAAATCGCGCGCTGGCTGACCCATCTAAGCGCCGAACGGCGCATGTCGCCGAAAACATGCGAGGCCTACCGGCGCGACGTCACGCAGTTCCTCGCATTCCTCGCCGGCCATTTCGGCGCCCTGCCCAGGCTGGCCGACCTCAACACCCTGACCCCGCAGGACGTCCGCGCCTTCATGGCCGCCCGCCGCGCGCAGAATGCGGGCGCGCGTACGCTGATGCGCGCGCTGGCCGGCGTGCGTTCGTTTGCGCGCTTTCTGGAGCGCGCCGGCAACGGAAAGCTCGCGGCTCTTGCCGCCGTGCGGGCGCCGAAAATCGCAAAATCGCTGCCCAAGCCGCTCGCCGTGCCGGCGGCCAAGCGCATCGCCGATGTCGGCCTGCGCGCCGGCGAGGAACGTGCGCCCTGGATTCTCGCGCGCGACGCCGCGGTGCTGGCGCTTCTCTACGGATCGGGCCTGCGCATTGCCGAAG